>JANQFT010000260.1 GCA_028277685.1 Phycisphaeraceae bacterium | reverse complement strand
GCAAGCAAGGCCTCCGCCTGAACTGTTCGACCGTGCAGATGATGTGGCTGTTGTCGCGCCACGCGCATGAGAATGTCGTTTGCACTTTCCGCATCGCCGGTGGCCAGTTTACGTCGCGCCAATTCGACCTGACGATCAAGATACTCGGTGGTGAACGTACTCATGCAGCCAATTCCTCACGCGTACGAATCGCAAGCGGATCATCACTCTGGGTTAACCAACGGCGTAACACGCGCTGGGCAGAAGCTTTCATGCCGAGACGGTGATAATGCAGCACCATGGCACGTTGAACATCCGGATATTGCGGGAACGCATCGGCCACACGCCGCAGATCGTCGGTGGCCTGCGTCGCCTCTTCCGTGGCCACAGTCGCGTGTTCCTGAATCAAGGCCAAGGTTGCATTCATCGGAGCGATGCTCAAGCCGCGCTGCGCCCAACGCCTAGCTTCATCCATGTCTCCCGCTAGTTCAGCAAGCATGGCCAGTGACTCCAACGCTTCGATGGGTTGAGGCAACTGGTCGACAATGCGGCCAATGGCACGACGCAACAATTCGATATGTAATCGTTCAGGGCGACATTGCTGCGCCACCGCGAGCGATCGAATCACTTCAGGTTTCTCAAGAAGCTCTCCGGCCAGTTGATCAATCATCTCGATCGGCAAGGCAGATTCATCAAGTTGATCTGCAAGGCCAAGGCCAACCAGAAAACGCGAAGCATGTTCGTGCCGCGCAAAACGGCGCAACAGAATATGCGCTGCACGGCGGGCTGCGAGGGGAAGATCCTGGGCGAGGTCCATTAGGATCAACAGGCGACATGCCTGGGGATCGCTCGCCAACGCCGGCTGACTACTCAACACGGCACGCGCCTCAGCAACGTGGCCTGCTTCTATATCCAGTGCCGCAAGCAGGACGCGTGCCGCGGCTGGGCAGTCGCGCTGGCGCGACCATTGATTCAGTTCGAGGTGCGCCATCGCCTTGCCGCCTGTTTGCAGGCGAACCAGTTGCAGCAGCAGTCGAGCACGTGCGGTCATGTCCGACATCGATTCAAGCGTCGTGCAAGCCTTATCCGCCTGATTGGTGTCCAGATAATACCAGGCATACAGTTCCAGCAAACGTGGGTGCGTGGGATCAATCGACATGTCTCTGGCAAGTGCCTCTTCCGCGCTGGACAAGTTACGACAACGCAGGGCATGTTCTGCCGCCGAGCAGGCCTCATCAGCCACCAGGTAGCGCAAGGTGCGAAGCTGCTCCTGCCCATCTGACGCAGCTGGATCGTCAGAGCGTGCGATCAGGTTCTTCAGGCAATTGGCCCAACGATGCATATGCGTCATCCCTGTTGGTTCGAACCAGCGCGTTCGGGGTCTGCCCAAGTGGTATCGGTTATACGGGTTACACGGTTTAGTGGTTTGATGGCCACGGTTAGTGATTGCTGCAACCATGTGCGGTGGTACCATGCCCGTCAGTCCGGTAACTGCACAAGAATCGCCTTGAGAACCAATCGGTTCCATACGGCTTGGGCCAAGCTAGAAGCGTTCACGCGAAGTGTTGGAAGAACCATTCACAACACAACCATGTCATGAAGGTACTCAGGGGAGAAGTGATGATGAACAGCATCAGGCGACTTTGTCGCCGGATACGGTGGCGTCCTGGAAGGAAAAACCACACGTGGATTGCGTGCGATGCTCTCCGGCCGTGCGGGGATAGACGCGGCAACTTGGGGGGCGCAGATGATAGATTGCGCAGCGGGCGAGTCCATCATCATCGTAGCGCAGCATCGGACAACGGTAGGGCAGCTTGCAGCACTCACCACATCGATTGCATGAACCCACCCGGTTCTTATGCGGCGGAAAGAACCCCGTGAGTTGCCGATAGAACTTACCCCAAAGCCCTTCGATAAAACTAAGCATGCGTGACCCCATCATCGATCGTGACTTGCTGTATCAACTGCGCCTTATCGTCATCCGCCAGATCCGAATGGCATGCTGCCTTCGTCCCCGCCGCACCAACCGCCTGTTTGGTTTTGCTGGCCAGACGATGAATTTCATCCGGCGACAACACACCGCGTTCACGCAAAATGCGTTGCTGTTCTTCGGTCAGGGCATCGGAAATCTTGGGTGAGTCCCAGGCAAAGTCTGCATCCTTGCCGCTGGCGAACTGCTGAATCTCTTTGCTGATACGAACGCTGCACCAATCATGGCCGCACATCGCACAAAAGTCTGTGTCCACATCAAGGTCTTCATCGTGGTAGGCGCGGGCGGTGTCGGGATCGAAGCTGAGGTCGAAATGCTTCTGCCAGTTCAGGGCGGCGCGGGCACGGGTGAGTTCATCATCCTGATCGCGCGTGCCCGGAATGCCCAGCGCGATATCCGCCGAGTGGGCGGCGATCTTGTAAGCAATGCAGCCTTGCTTCACATCATCACGCTTCGGCAGGCCGAGGTGTTCCTTGGGCGTGACGTAGCAGAGCATCGATGCCCCGTGGTATGCCGCGGCTGTCGCACCGATGCAACTGGTGATGTGGTCATAGCCCGGAAAGATGTCGGTGACCAGCGGGCCAAGCACGTAGAACGGTGCCCCGTGGCAAAGCTGCCGTTCGAGTTTCATGTTGTATTCAATTTGATCGAACGGCACGTGGCCGGGGCCTTCGATCATCACCTGTACGCCATGTTGCCAGGCGCGTTCGGTCAGTTCGCCAAGCACCTCGAGTTCACGCAGTTGCGCCTGGTCGGAAGCGTCGGCCAAACCACCGGGGCGCAAGCCGTCACCGATGCTGAATGTCACATCATGCCTGCGGCAGATCTCGCAGATTTCATCCCACAACGTGTACATGATGTTCTGGGCATCGTGCTCGATCATCCATTTGGCGAGCAGCGAACCGCCGCGCGACACGATGCCGATCTGGCGATCCTTCACGAACGGCAGATGCTCACGCAGCACGCCGGCGTGAATGGTGAAGTAATCCACGCCCTGTTGCGCCTGGTGTTCCAGCGATTCGAGAATGATCTCCGCGGTGAGGTCTTCGATCTTGCGGCCGATGATCATCGAGTAGATGGGCACCGTACCGATGGGCGCGGGTGATGCCTGGATGATCGCCTCGCGGCAGGCATCGATGTCGCCGCCGGTGGAAAGGTCCATCACCGTATCCGCCCCCCAACGGAGCGACCACTGCATCTTCTCCACTTCTTCGTCGGTGCTGCTCGACACGGGGGATGCGCCGAGGTTCGCGTTGATCTTCGTCTTCGAGGCGCGGCCGATCGCCATCGGATCAAGCGCGTACTTCAGGTGATGCACGTTGGCGGGAATGACCATACGCCCGGCAGCTACTTCATCCCGCACCTGTTCCGCAGTCAGATGCGATTCACGTTCGGCCACGCGCTTCATCTGATCGGTGATGTTGCCAAGTCGCGCGTGTTCGAGTTGGGTGATGGGGGTGAAGCCTTCCGGTGCAGCGACGAAACCATTGACATCGCGCGACCAACCTTCAGGCAGGAAATCCCACGCCGTCTTGTCCGATGGCTGGGGCATGCCGGGCGTATCGGGGCTGCTGTAGGCCAACGGCCCACCGATGTCGGGTGGGTTGGCAAAACTTCCGGGTGTCGTGGCAGGCTTGGTGCCGGGGTTGGCACCGAGTGCGGGGTAAGTGAATTGGCCGTAACGATCGTCTGCGGGGTAGCTCATGGCGTCCGCCTTCCTACGCGGCTGGCCTTGCCCACCGGTCGGGCCGGCTCACCGTTCAGGTTCCAAGGGTTTGATCTCAGTCCCGATAACACATCGAGACACCCCTGGCGAACATACTTAAGGATAGGTAGAGCGGGTTGTAACGGCAAATGCAGCCGTCAGCAGTTCATCTGGTGCACTGATAACGCTGTAATTGCCGATATCGCAAATGCAGCTTAACAGACGAGAGACGCCCATGACCCGGCTGTCACACCTGATCACGGTGAAGTTACTGCTTCCGGCGGTTGCGTGGTACCTGCGACGCGGGCCCGCGCAATTTGGCCGGTGGAGATTGCAGCGTTGGGCGCGCGGGGTGGCGGATCGTGCGAACTTGAAGAGACAGCGCGCGGTAATAACCCGACACGGCTTTAAGATGCGCGTGGATCAGGCGGATTGGCTGGGACGTCGTGTTTGGCTGACCGGCGAATACGAACCGGAAGTGGCACACGTGATGAAGTGCATTCTTCGCAAGGGTGACTGCGCGGTGGATGTGGGGGCAAACCAGGGGTTCTTTACATTGTTCATGGCCAAGTGCGTGGGAGTCGGCGGCATCGTGCACAGTTTTGTGCCTGTTCCCCAAACGCGCCGCATGTTGTTACACAATATCTCGATCAGTGATATGACCAACTGCCATGTCCAAAGCGTTGCCGCATCGAACGAACATGCCACGTTGAACATCTACCCCGGCCCGCCCGAGCACAGCGGTATTGCCAGCCTGCGTGTGAATCAGGCCGTGGAACCGATTCAGATATCCGCGGCCCGCCTGGATGACGTGATCGATCAGGACGCACCTGTGCGACTGATCAAGCTCGATATCGAAGGCGCGGAACTGAAAGCGTTACAGGGCGCAAAACAAACCATTGAAACACACCACCCATTCCTGATTATCGAAGTGACAGATCGTTTTCTGCGCGCCTTCGGCGATTCCGCTGAAGCGATCAGAATGCTGCTTGGCGAACATGGTTATCAATGCTTCCGCATCGACCACGATGGCCTGCTGCCTTTGGATGAGTTTGCGGGCCAAGATCAATTCAACATCGTCGCGGTGCCGCGTGATGCCACGTTAGAGGGCATCACCATCAAACAGTCTTCGTGCAGCATCTTACGGGCTGGGTGAGGCTGTCTCGGTGATCCGCCAGTCCTGCGCCGCGGAACTCAGGTCCAACAACCATTCGGTGGTGTGTAAACCATTACCTGCCCGATCACCCAGTTCACGGTGGGGCGTGAATCCCAACGAGCGATAGAATCGGCGTGTGGCTTCGAACGGTTGATAGTCAACGGCATCACTCATCGTTTCGACGACGAGACGCTCCAGGCCAGCGTCATCCGCCTCGGCGATGATCGTGTCCAATATCGCGCGGCCAACGCCTTGCCTTTGCCAATCGGGATCGACCCCCGCCCAAGTGATGCGGCCGGTCACCGCATTCTCAAACCGCACCACCGCAAAACCAATCGCACGTTGTGTGTCATCATCCACCGCCAGCAACGTGGTGTCGCCGCCCAATTGCTCACCAATCGAATGGCTTGCATCAATCTCAAACCACTCGTCCAGGCGCACGATCAGAGCGGCAATATCAGCGTCATACAAATCGTCGTAAGCGATAAGACTGAACGAACGTGAAGACAAACAACAACTCCGATGCACAAAACCGGTCACAGGTGGGGTACTACGAGGAGTTGCAGTTTAGGGGCTTAGGTTAGCCGATTCAAGATGGCGTATTATTCGGGCTTGGGTGTTTTAGCGTCGTCTGAAGATGGCTCCGCCGTTGCTGCATCGGTTGCTTCATGGACATAATCGAATGGGCCTGCTTCCAACGTAATCTTCACCGACATTTCGCGTCCATCGCGTTTGAACTCAACCACCACCTCATCGCCGGCAGCATAACGCCCCATCGCGACACGTAAGGACAGCATGTCAATCACGCGCAGCTTTCCGATTCCGATCAGGATGTCGTCCGCCTGCAGCCCAGCCCTGCTTGCGGGGCTGTTCTTGGCCACCTGCGTTAATCGAACGCCCTGCCCCATCGGAAGTGGGGCAGCAACAATACCCATCTTGCCGGCTCGAATCGATTCGCCGTTCTTCAGCCGCGTGAGAATGTCGTGTTGATCGACAAGCGGCACTGCGAAGCCGATGCCTGAATCGTACCACTCTGCGCCTGCGATCGTTTGCTCGCCTGCGGGTGAAAGAGGTACGCACACACCGATGACACGTCCGTTGATATCGAGCAGCGGTCCACCGTAATTGGCGGGGCTGATGTTGGCATCTGTTTGTACCGCGCGACCCGACACACGGTTTACCGCACTGATGATTCCAGCGGATATGGCCGACTGATCTCCACCGTAACCCACACCCATGGAGATGGCCCATTGGCCCACGCGCACTCTGTCTGCGGGCACGAAAACAGGCACCGGCAGAGGTGTTGGCGGATCAATCTTCAACACACAAATCTTGCGAGTTTCATCGGTACCGATGCGCTTGGCCACATGCTGTGAGCCATCTGACAGCACCACGGTGATGACACTTGGCTTGCGGATGAAATTGAAAGTGCTGGTGACAATGTGGCCATTTGCGCTGACAATCAACCCGGTGGTTGGGCCCTCACCGGGCCTGCTGAAAGCGCCGAATCGTGTGCCACGCTTACCACCGGCCACGCTCACGGTGCCATATGTCTCAATGGTCACCACGGAAGGTTTTACCTGAGCCACGGCCACACGGAATGCGCGGGGCGCCAATCGCGCGGGATCATTACATAACCCGGCTTCGGCCGTAACCAACACCACGATGCATACAGCCACGTTAAGCCATATCGCTTTACTCATCGCGTTCCTTCCGCTCCACGGTCAGTGCCAGGCTCAGTGCTTGTTGTTTGCGTTTGATAATCATGGTCACGCGCTGCCCTGGCCTGAGTTTTGACAGCACCTCGTCACAATGTGCCACATTGCGGACAATTGTGTCGTCCACTGCCAACACCAGGTCGTCTTTTTTCAGTCCGGCTGACGCTGCGGGCGAACCAGACTCAACCCGGTCGATATAGGCCGGGGCTCGCTTTCCTGCCATTCGAAACAAGCGAAGGCCGACATATGGCATACCGTCGCTCTGCACGTCAGGAGCATCGGATGTGCGTACGGGTACGGGCTTACCATCGATGAACAACCGCAAAAGATCTGATGGAATAACATAGTTCAAACGCGTTCCCGTTGACTCACTGTGCAACAGCTTGCCAATCATTCCGACCAGTTCACCGTCGTAGTTGACCACCGCCCCACCCGGAGAACCCGGGTTCGACGTAATGGCATCAATCAGGATGATTTCACCGGCCACGTCGAAATCGAGTGCGCGACGGCGGGTATCGATTTCTGCCCGCATACTCATAATGCCAAGATTCACCGACAGCGGTTCATCGTTGCCCGCCACTTTGAAGCAGTTACTCACCGCGATGGTCCAGTCACCTGGTTGGATGATCGGCTTGGGGGGAACATCGAAATACACCGACGTGGGTTGATCAATCTTCAGCAATGCAACCTGGATGTTTTCGTTTCGCCGAAGCACGCGAGCCAGTTGAACCTGACCATCGGGCATCACGACCCGAATTCGGTCGCCGCCAAGATAGATTCCCTCTGCGGTAAGAATGTGCCCGTTCGGCGAAACGATCAGACCCGTTGCATATCCACGTTCACGACCGATGGTGGCACCATAAATTCTGACGCAGCGGGCCTGGGCATTCTCGGCTGCCTTGGCGAATGGGGGTGGAGTCGATTCTTCCGCACAGGCATAAGTGGCGATGCATAGACAGATCACACATGCATAAATGAGACGAATCATGGGGCAAGCACCTCAACTTTCATGAGATGCGACTCCAATTGCAGGCCAGATTTGTCAAACACACTGATCCAGATGCGAAAGTTTTTCCCCTCACTGGTCGCAGCGCTGATGCGGTAGGCGCGGTGACCCCAAAGCCGCTCGCCGCCTTCCAGTATGAGTTTGTTGAACATCAATGTTCGGCTGGGGTCGTATGCGCTGAGGAATGCTTTTGTCGCGGCATCGGCTTTGCCGTGATCGACAGGTTTGAGTTGCCTCAATATCTGCTGGGCGTTACGCCGGTTCATCGCGCGATCAGTGATTTCACCGGGTTTTTGTGGGGGCTTGCGTAACTGCGTTGGCCACCACGGGAAACGCGGCTTTTTCTCTTTGGGTTTGTTCCGTGGTTTGGGGGTGATGTAAGGCAGCGCCGCCGGGGTGATGGTGACCGTTCGCCGCTGATCACCGGAGATGAATTCCACTTCAACCGGCCAACCCGCAGGGAGAACACTCAATCGGTTCAGTAAATCATTCGCATGATGAATCGGATGGCCATCAAAACTCAGCAGTCGATCGCCCGGCATCATGCCCGCGCGCGCCAGGGGCGGATTCTGACCGTAGTCGATCGCATCGCAGATCACGCCGTCTTCGCGCGTGAAGAATGTCATATCCAATGTGGCGTGTTGGCAGATCTTCGTCGCCAGCAGGTCAGCATAGAAATTACGTATCTGCTCAATGGTGATGGCATATCCCACCCCAACGTTGACACGACCGCGTTCTTCAAACGAGCCGCGGCCGTTGATGCCCAACAATGTACCCTGCATATCAAACAGAGGGCCACCGCTGTTGCCTGGATTGATGGACGAATCAATCTGTATGCAATCGCCGTACACCAGCATGTTGCCACCTGCGCCTGGCTGAAAGCGATGAACCGCACTGACGATGCCCAACGTAACCGTGGGTGTGTGATCATCGGCAAGCATGAACGGATTGCCCATCGCCATCACCCACTGACCCACGCGAGCTTTGCGCGAGTCGCCGAGTTTGGCATATGTGAAAGTGCTCTTACCGGATAATTGAATGAGCGCGACATCGCCGCCGGGATCCTGACCAACCACTTTCCACGGATACAGTTTGCCATCGGACAAACCTGCCCAACCCGACCCGCCAGTGGGTTGCACGACATGATAGTTGGTTAGCGCCAATCCGTCGGGCGTAACGACGACCGCACTGCCGGAGCCTTGGCGATCTTTGCCGTACACCGCGACGACTGTGGGCTGGAGTTTGTTGATCAGGGCAATGCGCTTTTCTTCAGCCGCTTGTACGACCGCCAGCTCATCTGAGGTGATCATTGGCGCATGCTGGCCTGAAGCCTGTTCAAAACACATGCATACAGCCAACAGAAAGACCATGAATGTGCGATGTTGAATGCGCATGGCTTATTGCTTCTCGCGAACAAGCCGCGCATCCGCCCAATTGGCGTGATCGGCCAGATCAAGGTCTTCGCCGATCTCAGCGACCAATGCCAACGACTTACCCCCGGCAATGGATACCCGAACGGGCAGCGGTTCATCGGTACCACGTATGCGTTGCTCGAAAATCGTCTTGCCATCCAACTCCAGCTTGAACACACAGTCGCCCTTGCCGAACGTTGCATCGTCGATGCCGATCACCGCGGCAAATGTGTCGAATCGGTCATCAAGCGCATATGTCAGTCGACATGGGGCGTGGGTGCCCAGCCCTTTGGTGTAGACCTTCTTATTGAGTGTCAGGGGGCGGCCCAAGGTGCTGGCATCACGCCGCCATCCGTTGAACGTGAACAACGCTTCATCTTCTACTGAGACGGGGGTCATGTCGGACAAAAAGATCATCCGGTCTGAACGCACATCAATGCGGACCACTGATTTAGCGGGGAATGTGAAAGTACCCGCTTCGCGTTGCATGGTGAACATGCCGTCCTTCATCTGAGGGGAGCGGCCCCAAAGCTGCGAGCCATCATTCAGTTTGACATGACACCATCCCGTGCGATCCACAGCCGTTTTACTCGTCGCCAGCACCATACCATAGAGTTTGGAGCGTTTGATCTTGCGTGGTTTGTCTTGCCAGACGAATGTTGCCTGCTCATCGGTCAGCAAGCTGAGTGCACCGTCGACAGCGGTAATGCTCTCTTTGGAAAACACGAGCAACCGATCCTGAGTTCGCTTGGGGTCAGCAAGTGCTTCGGTAAAGACGGGTTCGGGCTTGAGCCTGCCCCGGGCATCGGCTGAAAGAGGGGCTAAAAGAATCGCGGCAATATCGGCCGTGGGCCAGTTAACCGATTCGCCATATGTCCAGTCGATCGTACATTGCTGATCCGCTACGCCAACCTTCGAAGCAATCAACACACTTTGATCATTCAGATAGACACGTTTGGCGCGAAGTGGTACGGGGTTGGTGGCCACGTCAAAAACAATGCTTCGCATCTGCTGAAGATCATACGTTTCCTTCCCGCAGCGCACTTTGCCGTCTGCAATAGCACTGACCTTCTCGGCAACGGTTTGGCCATTGAGCAGCACCACATGGTCTGCTCTGATCGATTCAGATAACACCAACACAAAAACGCAAGCAAGCAGGACGGACCTCATGGCTTTTCTTCCTGTAGCGATCGATAGTACTGTTCCACCAGCGCGCGGTAACGTTCGGGATAGCGAGCCTTGAGTGCGTTAAGCACTTGTTCACGTTGCTTATCCGGCATGGCGCCCCACTGTTCCTCCGGATTGCCTCGGTGTGTGCGTCGCACGGGTCCGGTATGCGCCGGCCCCGGCGGAGCGGTTGATTGTTGCGCACCACCCGCTCCGCCTCCCGCTGCGCCCCCAGCCCCACCTCCCGCACCCTCGCCTGATCCACCTCCGCTGCATTGTTGCTCGCGCTGCTCGGCTTCCTGAATGAGCTTATCCAGAATACCAATGATGCGTTTTTGTTCATTCTGCGTACGCTTGGCAGTGCGTTGAAGTTGCAGCCGCCTACGCGAGTATTCCATGCGCTCCTGCACGTCACCCAAAGTACCTTCGGTAATCACTGAGAGTTGCTCGATCAAATGCAGCGCACCGACAATCATGCGCTCAGAAGCATCGGGATACTTCACACAGAATTCTTTCAGTGTGGCAATGGCAAAATCGCGGTCGAGCAACTTGGCGTGACACAGCCCCAGCATGAACGCCGCTTCGCCGGAGTGCAATGTGTAGCTGAGCCTTGGACCGATGACCTCTTTCAGCAGAGGGCGGGCTGCCTCATAGTCTTCCTGCATCACATGCGATTGTGCAATAAAGTAGTGGGCGTATGCTGCAAGGTAAGGATCATCGTGGGCGAGGAGTGGTTTTAGTTGATTGACCGCGCGATCCAGCTTTTCATCCCCAAGGGATTTCGAGGCCGCTTTGAATGGCGGATAGAGCACGCGAAGCGAATCCGTGATCGTTTCGGTGTTCTGCTGAGCAATGATGCGCTGAGCCGTCGCTCGAGATGTTTGCGGGAGATCAAGCGAGGCAACATGCCTGGCAAAAGCGTCGCAGACGGCCGTGAGTTTGGGGGGCGTGGTGATCACACGGGGCAACGGCTTCTTTGCCTCTGGTTTCACCAGCTCGACAACCCGTGGTTGGGCGAAAGCCATATCAACCAGTAACAGACTTAACGCGGCAGTCAGGATGATCATTCTTGGGTTGAACATAAACAGACTATCCTAACGATTCTCCGCCAGGTTCTCGGCGATTTGCCGCACCTGATCCTGACGGTCGGCGATACGATTCACTTCCTTCGCCATGGGGGCAGAGAGTTCTTCGCCTTTACGTGCCTGATCAAAACTCGTGGTGGAGCGGTTGACGCGTAACTGGGCGGACTTAAGGAGCTTCAACTCCGCAGACTCCGGCACAAGCGGTTCCTGAGGTGAGTCCTGTTGCTGGGCATTGCCGGATGGTCGATTGCCCTGCTGTTGTTGCTGTTGGGCGCGCCGGACAGCTTCGATCAGTTCTTCAAGCGTTTGTTCGATCTGCTGTTGCAGGTACTGGGTGTACGACCCACTGTCTTCGCGAGCACAGAAATCGTGCGCGGCTTCCAGATCGCCGATAAGCTGCTCAACGATACGGGGGAATACGACCGTTGAGCCATCTTCAATGATGATGCGCTGCGCTTTGGTAGCGAGATGGGCGATGGCCCTCTCTTCCTCGGCAAGCTTCGCGCACAGCAGGCGTTCAGGGCGAGTGAGGGGGTATTCCCCGCTTTCATCTGCGGGGCGGCTTGTTCGGGCGCGATCAAGATCGAGCGTGGCCTGGGTGACTGGCTTCTGTCGTTCCAACATCTCAATGAAGCGATGCTCCAAGGCCGCGAGCGCCTCTTCCTGCATTTGCTCTCGAAGTTGCGCCAGGCGTTGCTCGATCTGCTTTTGTGCCTCAGTGAGCTGATCGA
The DNA here is from genome assembly GCA_028277685.1 of Phycisphaeraceae bacterium. Taxonomy (GTDB): domain Bacteria; phylum Planctomycetota; class Phycisphaerae; order Phycisphaerales; family Zrk34; genus JANQFT01. The sequence continues at coordinate 28,415 of JANQFT010000260.1, read as the reverse complement.
TTGCTTTCTGTTGATCATCCGTCGCCTCGTTCGGTTGCTGTTTCTCCAGCTTGGCCGACGCCTGTTTCATCTGTTTCTGGGCCTGTTGCACATTCTGTTGACCGGGTGTTTGTTGGGATTGACCTGATTGGCTGCCGCTCCCTGGGTTGGCCTGCGATGCACTTTTTCCGGCCTCATCCATCTGCTTGGACAGATCGCCCACTTTGTCGGCTGTTTTTTCTTGTTCGCGTGCGAGTTGCGCATTGTGGTCTTTAGGAAGACGCGCGATGCGGCTACGTTTTCTTTCAAGTTGATGTAAGGCTTTGCGCATCTGATCCAGCGCGCGGCCGGCGTCATCCTCTGCCTGCTTACCTTTGCCCTTACCCAAATTTTTCTCTGCGTTATGCTGGTGCTCACTCGCCTTCGACAGCGCTGCCTTGCCCGGCTTGGTCTGGTGAGACGGCGCGGTGGGCGATGCTTTGTCGTGCTTATCGCCCAGAGCCTTGGTTAATGCCTGTGTCTGATGTCGCAGGTGACGTTGTTCATCAGCCAGCTTTCCCAAACCTTCGATGCCCTTGGTACGCTGGGTTTGCGTGTCATCTACGAGTTTTTTCTGACGTTTGATCAAATCCTTGAGGGCAGCAATATGTCCATCCAATTGCTTGAGTGCGCTGTCTGGATCTGCTGAAGTTTGTGCATCCTGCTTGTGTTGTTTTTCCTTCTGGATGAGTTTGTCAATCTCTCGCTTCCATTGTTCCAGTCGGTCGATTTCTGCGAGCGCTTCGTCGAGGTCATCCTCGGCGGTCAGAATTTCTATCAACTGCATCAAGTCTGCGATGAGCTGCGCCTGCTTGCGTGTTGCAGCGTCGAGGGAATCGTCGTTGAGCAATTGGGTAATCTGATCCACACGATGCTGCAGCAACATCTTCTTGCTTTGTCGAAGCGCTTCGGTCAGACGCTCAGCGTGCTGAGGCTCGGAACTTTCCAGTGCTTTGGCCAGTTTGGCAAATCGCTGATCCATTTCGATGAGTAATTGCCGTACGTGCGCCTGCTTCACCCCAAGTGGCGTGCCAGTGTTGCTCGATGGTTTTTGACCGTGGGCCACCACAGACATCAGCATGGCGATGATCAGGATGAGTATGTGATGCTTCATGTCAGATCGATCTTTCCAACGTGTCTACCTTTTCAGACGATACTCATCTGGTCATACGTGCGGCTGATGACAGGTCAATCGTCAAAAATGTCGCTGATCCGCTTTTCCAATGCCTTGCGAGTCTCGACTTCAACCTGCGTCTGCTCTTTCACAATCTCTCGTACGAGATTGATTGCTTCCTGGTAGCCTTCCAGTTTCACCATACTGCGCAGAATGGTCTGCATGTCAGCAATAATCTGTCGCTGTTGGTCGATGCCGAATGCAATCTTTTCATTTCGGATCTGTTCTGACTGCCAATCGACCACAGCCTGATCAAGTGTATCTGCTGCACGAGGTACCGTTTCGTGTGCCAACTGCATGAGCGGCGAAACAATACGAGATTGTATTCGTCGATGGATGGGGCCGCCCTTTTCCTCGAGGCGGTTGTTGGCCACTTCTGCGAGAATCTGGGTGAATTGTCGTGCGATGGCCTGGCATCGTCCTGCAACCAGACGTTGGCGCCTTTCAGCCGCGACGAAATCTCGGCGTGTGCTGGGACTGACTGCAGCAGCATTGCGCAACCCCGCCTGTGTGGCACGCACAGCGACTAACAACTCCTGTTGATCCGCAAGCAGACGGGCAAACTCCAGACGTTGTTCCTGTTCGCGACGCAGCAGTTCAGCCCGCAGTTCCTGCTCGGACACCACCTTCAAAGAAAACAGGGTCGACTCACCCGTCTTCGGGCCGGTCACCGTATCGTTATCCATCGCGGTCAGGTGAAATGTCACGTGTTCACCAACAACCAGATCAATCGGTTCAATATCGAATTCATGAACAAAAGGCCCTATACGTTTTTTACCGATTTCATCTGTCACCGCTGACAACGAATGGCTGCCCGATCGTGGCTGATCACTTTCAGCCAGTTGCTGCTGCCATTTCAAAGATGCTTCCACTATTACGTAGTCGTCGGTGAGTCGACACTTGATGGGCACCACTGCACGATTAACAATCATGTCGCCGATGCCCATCAACTGGGCTCGGACAGTGGGTGTCTCATCTTCACGTATCCGAATACTGAAGCGAATTGGCTGCCGGGACATCAGGGGGTCTGGCTTGATCGTGTCGGTCAGAACGATGCCATAGGTGCCATCACGCAAGTCTTCGGGAGTTAACTGGGTTGAAAAACGCTGAGGGTCATCATCACGAAGCTCGACCTTGCGAACAAACTCTTTACCCAATTGAAGTGATGCACGGCTAAGTGGTTTGTTTGCCCGGCCGTGTATCCTGACAGATGAACCGGCAGGAACGTAGTATGCGCCCCGGCCGGTTGGCAAATCGTGAATGGCCTGGTTGGTGTAAGCTGGTGGCGTGACAGTTAAGGTGAGCTGTTCAATTTCCGGACGATTCACCAACTGCATGTGTATCCATGGCGTGAGACCATCACCACCGCGTGCCTGCAGTTTGTGAGGCTCAAGGACGTTGCGAATCGTGAGACGATAGGTGTCGCGCCCAATCTTCACCATCTGTTCGGTGATGCGTTTTCCACCTTCGACAGAGCGATACGCCAACGTCACTGTCTCGGGTACGACGCCATTAGCCCGCACCAGAATCGTGACATCATCACCACGCGGCACAACCAATTCATCCTGAACGACACCAACGAATACCAGTTGCGTTTGCTGGGGCCACTGTTGCGTACCCACCAGGATATTGCGCTGCCACCATGTACGCATGGTCGCCGGGAAGAGCGCCGACAACAAGATGATGAATCCCACCGCTGCGGTACCACGCATCAAGTTGCGTCGGAGTCCTGATCGATCCACCACGTCATCAAACGCTATCGTGGAAGAGATTTTGTTTCCCTTTGATATCGTCTCTCGAATGAGTTGCGGCGATGCCCCGCCACGAGTGGGTTCCTGCATGCGGGCAAACTGCAAAGCACTGATCATCTGCTGGTTCAATTGGTCATGCTGCGCTTCAACGCGTGCAGCCAGGGCATCATCGGTTACGGTGCGAATGAGAGGTTTGATCAATCGCCACCACAACACCATGGCGATGGGTATCAACATGACCAACAGCATGACGCCGCGCTGGGCACGATCCATACGGAACACGCGGTCGATACCAAGATCAACCAGCAGGATGATTGCAGCCCACAACGCCAATTGAGACAAACCATCAATCCATATCCATTGACGAATGGATCGACGAAGCTTGTGAAGCTTCTGATGAATGATGGTCGGAGTGTCGAAGGCGGCCTGCGACATTGAAAACCTTTACAGCAGCTTGAACCGTTTACGTAATGCCCATTCAACACTGAGCAGAATGACAAGCAATATCAAAACGCGACTGGTATCCCACAGCTCGATGGGCCTGCCCCTGATCACAATGGATTCGGTGGGCGCGTCGATTGACTTGGGTAACTCACGAACCTGATCGATCTGAAAGTATCTGCCACCCGAGCGCTCAGCCATATCGACAAGCAGCTGACGATCAAGCCGGGAGTCGGCCAGTTCAACACGCGGTAGTTCCACAGTGAATTGACGCCCCAATCGCACGGTCCCGCCATCGTCATCTGAAAGCTTGATAATCAGTTCATTCAACCCCACATGGGATGCAATGAGGTTACCTTGATATTGCCCGGGCTGATTGGGCACTGCGTGCAACTGCACTTCGCGATCTGCCATACCGGGACTGCGCACCTGACCATTGACCATGGGCAACTCGAGCGGTTCATAAGCTGTATCAAACAAACGCGCAGTGATAGTCACACGTTTGCCTGCCGCGTACACATCGCGATCGGTCGCGATGCGACCACGCTTTCTTCCACCCAGCAAACGCCCTTCAACCAGATAACGTACGGTTTGTATCCAAAACTGATCGAAGTACTTTTCTCCCAGCTTGCGCCAACGCCATGTTCCCGCAAAGCCCATGTAGATCGTGCGGCCCGGTCCATACTGCCCGGCCACCAGCAATGGGCGAGCGCCTTCACGACGATTCAAACGTGGATCACTGTGTTCGATGAGCAACTGCGCCGCGGGCTTTGCCTGTTGCGCCGGGAATGACCAGTACACGCCGGGCATGGCTTCCCACATCTGCCGATTTATTGTGGGATTCTTATCCAAGCGCAATAGCGCGTGATCTGCGCCCGTAGCGGTCACACGCAACGGCCAGGCTGTGGTGTGCGTCATCATGAGTGCTTCGATGTCCATCGCAGCAAGTTCACCGATGCGCACGGGTAGCAACTCCGTCATCTGACGTGTCTTGAAATGCGAGAGAAACTGGGCGGTGTACTGCGGCCCCGACATCCACATAAACCCACCCGCATGTTCGCCCAGGAACGTGGCCAGCAGATCAAGCCATGCCTGGTCGAAGGCAGATGGATTCACGTCCATGAAAATGAGTACGTCGTACTCGAACAATTCTTCCGCAGTAACCGGAAGTTTGTTGATAACGGTATTGCCATCCTGGCGCATGTCGCTGGGCATGGTTTGCAGGAAACACGATAACTCCGTGGTTTCATCACGCATGAGCAACGTCGAGACCATGCGGTACTCCCACGTGGGACTACCCGCCACAAGAAGCACGCGTGCCTGATCACTTAGAACTTTGACGTTGATCGATCTTTCGTTGTCTGCCTCGAGCAGCTCACCTGCTTGTGGCGTGATTCGTACGCTGATGATGTAGTTACCTGCATCGGTCGGTGTGTGTTCAAAGCTGACGCGCGCATCGCCCTCACCGATGGAGGCCGTTTTTGTTTGAAGCGATCGTGCTTCGCCCAGGCTGCCATCGGGCATGACAGCGTGCTCAATCAATTGCACTTCGGCGGTGGCTGCGGTCATGCCATCTGCGCGGAGCTGCGCCTGAACCAGATATGGATCGTCACGGAACACACTGTCCGGTGCCCACACTTCCGCCACGCGCAGGTTACGTGGTGGGGCTGGATCTCCAATACCAACGGTGTAAAGCGGAACACGTTGCCCGCGTGCAATATCCGCAATCATACGTGGGTCATCCCCCTCGGTATTCTGACCATCGGTGATTAACACCACCGCAGCAATCGGACTGCCGCTGACTGAACGCAGTGCCTCTCGAACTGCTTGCGCGATGTTGGTGGATGTGCCCACGGGTTCGTTTGTTCGCAGTGGCTTGATGGAAGACGCATCAGGATTATCCGAGTCGTAGTCGATTACTTGTCGCTGTTGCACATTGCCATCGAAACCAAGCACCCGCAGCTTACCCAGTGCCGCCAGTTCGCGCACCAACAATGCATCATCGCGATTGAGGATGTGATCAACCAGCACGACACGCTGGGGCATCTGATCGCGCACTTCATCCACTCGCTTTGAGAGCGCAGCCGCCACCTGCTCTGCTACCTCATCATCAGGGTAACGATCTTTCAGAGACATCGATAACGATTCATCGATCAGTAACACAACATAAGGCTCAAGCACGCGTTGAGTGGAAACAGCCAAGCCTGGACCCAGCCACACCACCGCCAGCAGCAGCAATGTGCTGATGCGCAACCCAGCCAGGAACATCTTGATTCGCGGTGGGCATGCGTTCAGTTCTCGGCGGTATAGAGCGGCAACTGCCCAGAGCAACGCAACAACCACCGCCACCATGACAAACACCCACCACGATCTGGGAGCATGCGTCCAGACAAAGTCTGTCGTCGCGCCACCGGGGATGCCGGATGTATCCACACCAAGCAGTTTGAGCCAGAGATCACTCAATACTACCACCCCCTGTTCCTTCATCTTTCTTGCGTGCAGCAGAACTGAAAGCCATGACTCCTTCATCTGATGCCACAATAAGGAATTCACCCTGCACGATGGGTGGATGACGCATATGGATAAACCATTCACGTCCGTCGGGTGCAGGTGTAGGGTTGCCATCCAACCATCGGCTCGCGGTTAAGTCGAACCAGCGAAGCCGTGTTCGATTACGTCGTTCTGAGTTTATCTCAACCAGAGGAACGTACCGTCCACATTGCACCTGGGTGTCGACAGGCATCGGAAGAACAGGTTTTGCAGCGGGTGTTTGCGTGATCGGTTGACCTGTTTGATGATCCAGCACCAATAACGATTGTTGTAAATGTCGACGATTACCTTGCTGTAAAAGGAAATTGCCTTGCGCCATCACGCCTAGTTGGTATTCGTTTCCTTCCGCGCCACCAGAATTGAAACGCCATTGCTCGTTTCCCGTTTCCTGATCTAAGAGTTTCACCTCGACGTTGTTGATAACCACCGCGATTTCATTCGACGTCTTGAGAATGGGTGTGCATTCCTGTTTGCTGGAATGCATCCAACGCGGTTGGCCTGTCAATATCTCGATTAGTTGCAGACCTTCTTTTGTGGGCAGGCACAAGGCATCATTCAGCCAAAGCACGGGAGATCGCCAGACAACTTCGTACTCGCTGATCACTGCACCTGTCTCGCGATGACAGACCTGTAAGGCAGCGGGGTGACCCACGAGAATGAGTGCGTGCCGCCTCGCCAGACGCACACCAAGCAGAACACGCTGAGAATAGGTACGCGCCCACTTAAGCTTTCCCGTTGCCGGATCGATGGCTTCCACACGATCAACTTGCGCTGGGGTATCGCGCACTAACTGCAACACCAATCGTGCATCAGCATCGCACCCAATGTTCAACCCCACGTCACCGGGGAAGTAGCGCATGTCCTGTTCAATTGCGAGCGTTTCATGTTGCCACCGTATGCGCCCGTTTTGTTGATCGATACCGATCAGGTGTTGATCGGTACGCACCACCAATGTGTCACCGCATGCCGCAGCCCGGAGCCGATTGCCATATTCTGTGTGCTCAATCGCTGAAGCAAATGTGTCATCGATCGGTAACGCCCAGGCAACACCAAAATCATCCACCTGCCTGCACACAAGCTGGCCCCACCCCGGAGAAAACAGCAACAGATGTTCCTGCCAGTACGATGCACGTCTTGCCGCAGGTTGGCCGATGGTCAGTAATCGCACACCGGGCGTTTTCGCATGCCAGGCCATCCGCCACGGCGGCGTACCGAACGCGACGTTGCTGGAGAATGATTCTGCCTCGCTTGAATTGTTGCCTACGATCGACTTGCCCGCCAGTTGATCGAGCCTGGACTGCGCAATCGCGCGGGCAGGCACCATCCAGCGACCATCGACTGTCGCGGCTAAAAGCATCAAGTCGGTCGGCGATTGCAGAAGTTGACGATACAGGCGCTCAGCTTCGGGCTTATCCGAACTGTTGAGTTGCTCTGCTTTGGCGAACGCGACGATCGCGCGTAATTCCTCGGTGTTTGCGACCTGCTTCGCACGATCGTACCGCTTGTGCGACAGCAGCAAGTCAATCATTGTTCTACGTGTGCGTGGCGTATCCAACGTTAGCAGATCAGTAACGGCTGCGTTGATATCACCGCGGCACTGATATAGCTTTGCCCGCTTAAACAGTGCGCTGCTATCACCCGCGGCCACGCGCTGGTCCAACTCGATTTCGTATTGACTTGACGAGCACCAGGCACGGACCGAGTCGTGTCCGATGCCGATGAGTCGATCCTGATATTGAACCAATGCGCCGGGGCCGGATGGCTTTACCTGCCACTGTACACTGTGCCTTCCGGTGCGTGCATCGATGGTTTTGAATCCATGCTTGCGTGCGATGACGATGTGATTGTGAATCAGCGCGGGTCGATGACTGATGTTCGCTTTTGCCTTCCACTGAATTTTCATGCGCTGGGCAGTGGAAGTGATCGCTTTGATACCAACTTCGCCCCACAGAATCAGGGCATCATCGTGCACGCCCAAAATGTCGCGCATGCCGTGTGCGTCTATCGTGCCGATCCGCTTACCGTTACTCAGGTCGAATGATGTGAGTTTCCCTGGCGCATCGCTGGCCAACAAAAACAGCTGTCCCCAACGAATGATCAATGCATTGTCACATGAATACCGTGAAACCGCGCCGGTTGGATAGCGGGTTGCCCAGCGCATGTGGCCATCCACGCCATCGAAACTGAATACCATCCCACGCCCAATGCAAAGATAAACACTCTCGCCTTCTACGAGAACGGCTGCCGGCTGCGTGATGGCCGTACCTGGCTGTATGCTGCTGCAGAAGCTCGCCCACACCGTGCGACCGGTAGCGGGGTTGATCGCCACGAGCCACAGTTCGTTGTTCAGCAATACCGGAGCTACGATCAATGATCCGCTTTTCACGGGTGCGGCAAGAAAATGTGCACGCGATATTTGTCTCTGCCCGGAAGTGTGCTCTATTCGTGCCAATCGCCATCTCAATTGGCCCGTGCCCGCATCCATCGCCACCAACGATGCAGTGACGCGGAGTTCGTCTCGGCCACGATTTCGAAGATGCACAACACCATCTGTTTCGATGTGATACAGCACCGAATCGATGACAGAAAGTTGTGAAAGAAACCCTACATTTTCTGCATATTGCACATTGGTGGGTTGAGCCGGTGATCTTTGTTGCCATAACGTCTTGCCGTCCATCGCATCGAGACAGATGACCTTTGTGCCGGTCTTGAAATAGATCCGACCATCATGACCAACGGCGCGGCCAATGGGTAATACCGCTGCAGCCTCACCTTTCAGGGCGGCTCGAATACGCTGTGTTCTCGTGATGGGTATGGGTGCGCCTGGCTTGTGATTCCATATCTCAGTCCACGTGGATCCATCGTCGGATGTGGGCAGCTCGATCGTGTTCGTGTGCTCAACACAGGATAGTGCTTTCCTGCCCTCTAATTCCGTTTGCAGAATTTCGATGCGGCGTTGGTCGGCTGCAGGCGCACGATTCAACGTGTTCAAGGCAGCGCGCCCGCCAGTGACATCACCCAGTCGCGCGCAAGCCAGCCCAAGCCGAAAATGCAGTTCAACCTCGGGGATGCTGGTGTCAGGATGAACCGTGACAATCATTCTGAACAATCGTCTTGCGGCGAGAAAGTCGTGTCGATCCAGCAACAGACACCCCAGCGCGTACGCAGCATCATCTCCATGACTACTCAGAAAATAACGATGCACAATCTGCCGAAGTGCGTACACATCAATCCTGCCCTCCATGGCTTTCTGAAACATCGCCCCTGCGGGACCATCGGCATTGAGTCGATAAGCGGCAAGCGCTTCAGGCCCGGCATCAATCATCATGCGCTGAACCTTCAAGCGTGCAGGGGCATAGCGTTGCTCATCAGTGGTGGTCACCGCGTGGGGAAACTTATCCAACACCACCTGCATCACGATAGTGGCTTCACGGTACTGTTCAGCGGAAAGATAGGCCTGCGCGCGTTCGAGCAGATGATCGGCATTCGTATCAGTGTCCAGTCGCGCAACTGCGGTGCGATCGGCGTATACCAGATTGACCGCACCGATGCAGGCAAGAGCGCCAACCAGGCAAAACAGGCGCGATGTAACACAGGAAGGCTTCATCTTATGATCGCCTCCGTCCAAACACGTAAGCCAGCAGTTGTTCTGCACAGAGCACGACCACCAGGGCCAACAACACCCCACGCCATAGCTCGGCGCGCCCACCTTCAGAACCCGCCCTGAAGTACCCTCCCCCCTGAACAAACTGGACGTTGGCTTGCCGCATCGCGCGTCGATAGGTGCGCACATCAGCGCGGGATAAATCGCCCTCGCTGGGATTGATGTTCGCGGCAAACGTCAATTCCGTGGGTTCGCCATCGTAAGGCGTCAGTTGGAGTCTGTAGATGCCGCGACTGGTCACATCCTCGTAGTGCACTTCCATGCCTGAAGCCGGCTCTGGTACATCTGCTTGTTCGCCGCTTGGCATCGCACGTGATGTTGGTTGCAGAACGATCGGCTGATCCTGATCAGGCAACAACAGTTGAGCACGTGGTTGAAACTGCGTGATGTCCAGCGCGTGTTGCATGGGCTGGCCGGTCTGCAGGTTGCCTTGTTCTGCATCACGACGCGCCACGTGACGCACCATTTCCAATGCGGTCACAATATAGCTGGCGTCGCCCGGCCAGTTGCTCCAATCGTTATCCAGCGGGCTGGCCAATTGCACCACACGTCCCTTGCCGAACGTTCGCTCAATGACTGCGGCCGATCCCTGGGCATCACTGAAGGCCGCCAACACGCTTGCCTGGCCGGATGAGACTGCAGCATCCGGTACGACCAGACGCCAATACCGGAAGAACTTGGCCTGACCAAGAAATGGATTCGCTGTTCCAGAAAACACACGTAACACGGGGTGGTTCACTTCATGCAGATCGAAGTTAACCCATTGGCGTCGCCCAGGATCACCACTGACCTGTTCTGCGTGTGCGGGGGCAAGGCCTGCCCCATCCCGGTAGAGCATCTCGTTGAATATCTCGGGATCGATCTGATCGCCCATCGCGATCACCAATCCACCGCCCTCACGCACCCACGTTTCCAGCGCATCACGCTGTGCGATACTGACCTGATACACATTGGCCAGCACGATCGCCTGGTAATCAGATAACTGTGCCGTTTGGAACTGATTCTCGGTGATCACATCAACCGCATTGCCACTTCGGCTCTGACCTTTCGGAGCCAACGCACGGCTCAGGTAAAATGTCTCACTGCGGCCATAGGTACTCGACGGATCACCATCCACCAGTAATACCTTCACCCCGTCACTGACGCGTGCGGCAAAGTAGCGCTGGTTATCCTGCAATAGCGCATCGGCACCGATCTGCACTGTGATGGCCTCGCTTCCGGCTTGACCAAACGTGAAGTGAAATGGCACAGATGCCTTGCCACCCGCGGGCAGGCGGTCGATATAGCGATCCAGCGGCGGTGCGCTTGAAGCGGTGAAAGTAACTTTCACCTGACGCGATATCTCAAACTCACTGTGATTCGCCACGGTGACATCAAATCGTGCCGGTACGCCCGCCACCAGAGTTTTGTCAGCTGGTTCCACATGCGCCAACGTCAGGTTCGGTTCCGTTGCTGGTGCCAGGTCGACCACGACGACGCCATCGGTACGATTCGCCAGAGCTTCGAGTCGTGTGGGCAGCGAAGAATCCGCATCTGCATGTTCTGTAGGCCAATCACGACGACGCATATCTGAGAGCACGTACACCACGCGGTTCACCTGGCCATCACCCGCACGTGATGCATCGTCGATTAATTGCTCCACAGCCAACAGTGTGCGCGACATGTCCGCAGAAACATCCGCACCATTCAGTGCTTCAACCGCTTGGATGATCTCATCAGCCTGTTCAAAATATTGTCCATGGAACACCGGCTGTTCCGGTTTGCTGGTTAACAGCAGCGTGAAGGTATCGCCTGGTTTTTCCTGGGCTGCGTCACGCACGAAACTAACCAGCGCTTCCGTAGCACGTTGAAAAACCGTCTTGCCCGATGAAGTGAGCTCCATGCTAGGCGAATCATCCAACACGATGATGCGTTCAGTGCGTGTGGTTTGACCAATCAATGACGCTAAGCCGGTGGATCGGTGGTACAGCCTGGATACAAGCAGCGCGATCAACACGACAGCCAAACACCGCAAAATCAACAGCAACAGATGCTCCAGGCGTATGCGGCGTCGGTTGCGACGGTTGGCGTCCAGAAGAAAATCCATGGCTGCCCATTGCACCACGCGAAACTTCCTTCGCGCCAACAGATGGATAATGATCGGCGATGCCACCGCCAATCCACCCCACAAGAGCAGGGGATTCAAGGCCGAGATGCCGATCCAGTTAAACATAAGTGCCGTGGTCGTTGTGAGTGATTTTTTGTTTAGTGTCGACGTACCGCGCGGCGTGTCTTCTGGCGAAATGCCAGATAGCTGGCCAACGCCGCATCAAGTGGGTCGGTTGTGCTCAGCGGAACGTAATCGATGCCCGCCCCCGCACAACACCGACGCACATCGGTCACGAACTTGTCTTTCGCCGCCAGGTATGATTTCCGCAATGCGCGCGGCTCGGTAAGTACCTGTGCGTCGATTTCCAAACCTTCAAATTGCGTGTTGTCTTCAAACGGGAATGTCAGTTCATCATGGTGCATCACGTGAAAGACGACCACTTCGTGCCGACGATGCCGAAACTGGCGCAGGGCTTCGGTCAGGCGATCCATGTCGACAAACAGATCGCTGATCAGCACCATCAATCCACGCTGGCGTAGCTGCTCGGCTAATGCGGGAAGCACTTCCGCGATATCCGTCTTCTCACGGGGTTGCGTCTGTTCCAACTCGTGAACGAGAAGCTTGATGTGTGATGGATGTGAACTGGCAGGAAGATTCAGTCGCACCTGTTCATCGAACGTGACCAGCCCGACTGCATCCTGCTGCCGTTGAAGCATGTACGCCAGGCAGGCGGCACAGGTGGCGGCGTAATCGAACTTGCCCAGGCCTCTTCGCTTGCCCTGGTCCTGTTGCCCGTAACTCATGGATGCACTGGCATCCAGAAGAATCGTGCATTTCAGATTCGTCTCTTCCTCATATTCCTTGACATAAAACCGGTCTGTTTTCGACCATACTTTCCAGTCAATGTGCTTGATTTCATCACCGGCTACATAAGGTCGATGCTGGGCAAACTCCACGGCAAACCCGTGATACGGACTGCGGTGCAAGCCGGTGATGAAACCTTCGACCACCAGCCTGGCGCGCAGATCCAGACGGCTGATCTTGTTCAGCGTTGCGGGATCAAGGTATCGTCGCGAATCAGACATGATTAGCTGTTCAGCGCACGTTGAACGTCTGCGGGTACTGCTTCATCGCCGGCAGCTTCACTGATGGTGCTGAGCAACCGATCAGTGACGCGGTCGGCCGTGATACCTTCTGATTCGGCGTTGAAGTTTGTGATGATGCGGTGCCGTAAGGTTGGATGTGCGATTGATTTCACATCATCGGTGGTTACGCAGGTGCGTCCATCCAGCGCGGCAGTCGCCTTGCCCCCCAACAACAGATATTGCACCGCGCGCGGGCCTGCCCCCCAACTGACCCACTCGTTCACGAAGTCGGGGACATCCGTCTCGCCAACGCGTGTTGCGCGAACCAGCCTTAGTGCGTAGTGAATCACATGCGGTGCCACCGGCACGCGGCGCACCAACTGTTGCAGCGCTTTCACCTGATCTGTGGTGAGCACCGGCTGTACCTGTGGATCGAACATCGCAGTGGTGCGCTCTGCCACAAGGTACTCCTCATCGTAACTCGGATAGTCAACAAACACTTTGAACATGAAGCGATCCTGCTGCGCTTCGGGAAGCGGATACGTGCCTTCCTGTTCAATGGGGTTCTGCGTTGCCAAAACGAAAAATGGCGAGGGCAGCTCGAACCGTTGACCGCCGATGGTCACCTGGCGTTCCTGCATCGATTCCAGCATCGCGGCCTGGGTTTTGGGCGGGGTGCGGTTGATCTCGTCGGCCAAAATCACGTTGTTAAACACCGGACCTTTAAGAAACTTAAATTGCCGGTCGCCGGTTGCTTTATCTTCATGAATCACTTCAGTGCCGGTAATGTCCGAAGGCATCAGGTCGGGTGTGAACTGAATGCGACTGAATGACATGTCGAATGCGCGGGCCAGAGTTGAAACCATCAACGTCTTCGCCAAACCCGGCACACCTTCCAACAAGCAGTGTCCCTGCGCAAGAATCGCGATAAGGATCTGATCGATCACCTTCTCTTGCCCGACGATCACTTTGGCCAGCTCCGCACGTAACTGCTGGCGCGCCTGCTGCAATTGGTCGATCGCCTGCAGGTCATCTTGCTCTAACGACTGCGTATCAGTGCCGGGTGCTTGGGGTTCAGTCATTGATCACTCCTGCCAACGCACATTCAGCGCTGAAGAATAGGGAGATAACGATAAGGGAGTTGCAGAATCAGCAGACCAATGGCCGTGCCGTACGTGGTACCCACGCCATCACCATGCCAACTGCCATCACGGTTTTGCGTGCGGATCAGGTCATCGCGAACTGGGGGGAAGAACGATTTCCAGTTCTCTTGACCACTGAGGTACATGGCCTGAGAAGCGTACAGCAATGAGTAAAACTTGTGGCCACCAAATGCGCTGGTGGGGCCACGTCGTTTCATTCGGGCCTTGAGATACTTCAGTGCACCCAATGCGACGGGGTTTTCGTATTCGCCAGCGTTGTACATCACCGCGACGGCAGCGGCTGTGATTGCGGGCAGGCTGCTGCCGCCGCCGCGTGCTTGGTACCGAATGCCACCATCTTTGTTTGCACTGTTTTCGATGTAAGTGCAGGCGTTATCAATCACGCTCTTGGGCACTTTGATGCCGGCATTACGGCAGGCGCGCAAGCCCTGAATCTGAGTCACGGTGACGGAGCCTTCATCGCTGTTTGAATCGGGACCGTAGTACCATCCACCTGCCCGTGATTGTGATTGACTGGTGAGCTTGATGGCCTTTTCCAACACCGTGCGAATACGTTGCTGGCGACGGGTGTCGCGCTCCATGCCGTAGGCTTCCGCCAGGAACAACATGCTGAAACCATGCCCGTACATGGGTCTTGATTCTTCACCCGCACGCGCAATCAAGCCGCGCTCGGGGTCGGCCGAACTAAGAACGTAATCGACCGCCTTGCGTACGTTGGCTGCGTACCGACCCTCCACCGGTGTGTTGCCGCCGGCCATCAGCGCAAGGCCCGCCAATGATGTCATCACGCATGGATACGTACCGTGATACGAACCGCTGCGCCAGGAACCATCACGACTCTGCGTACGGGCAAGGTGCGCCAAGGCTGCCTTGATCGATTGCTCAGTACGTGCGGTGATCATCTCCGGTCGGGTGGGTACAGATTGCGCGTGGGCGACGGTCGGCACCAGCGTGATGGCCACCGCGCCCCACACCACGTAGGCATGCCAGATGAATCGTGTTGTGCGAATCATTCCTGTCCCCTCATCTTTACCTGGACCTTCACGCCATCACGATGCGCCTTTTGAATCTCCCGTGCGATCTCACTGAATGGCGTATCCTGGTCGGTGATCAAATATCGAACACCATCCTTATCCTGCACGGTGATTGTGCCTGACGTGGATGACTCTTCAGGTTCTTCCTTACGACCGGGAATTTTCAGCTTCGTTCCCGCGGTGATCTTATTCAACGGCCCAATCTTCTCGTCGGGGTTCGCTTTGGTGATGCGCGTGAGGTGTTTCTCATCGCCATAGTATTTACGGGTGATGCTGGCGAGCGTTTCTCCCGGTTGCACTGTGTGAACCACACCCCCGGCGGGTAACGGATTGTCATCGTGGACAAAACCCATCTGTCCTTCGTTGCTGTTAACGATCAGCACTCCGTTAATCACCTGAGGCGCCTCGTGGGTGTAACGAAGGTGTCCATTACCGAGAGGAGTGGGAAGCGCATGCTTGGTGTACCGTTTGCCTGTGCGCTTGCGGTAGATCGCTATCGCCCGATTCGCGTTGTGCGATCCATCCTTACGCTCTATACGTTCCACCCAGGGGATGAATTCGCCGGCGTCTGCCAGCGTCTGCGCTGAGATACGTTGCCCATAGGAATTGCCAAAATCAATGGAAGTAAGTTGCTTGCCACTTTTGATCTGCACGATGCGCAACGTCTGGCCGCCCCGGTTACCCCAACCCAACGTGTAGAGTTCAAGGCCGTCGCGCGTCATCGCAACGTCCTGCAGGTTGCGTCCAACCACACCGCTATCAAGCGAGGCTATCACATGACCTGTATCCAGATTGAAGATCTTCACCCCATCGCTGGAATACAAGCAACCTGTTTGATCATTGAGTTGCCTTAAGCGGACCCAACTGCGTGAGCGCACGGTCCAGGCAACTTTACCGGCAGGTAGTTGAATCAGTTTGGTTTCCCGGTCACGTTGGTTCCTGCACACCACGCCACGTTCGGTCCAGATGACGGGGGAATCACTGTCTAGGTCGGGCAGTTTCGCACGGCAAAGCAACTGACCTGTCGCACGGTCGTAAGAGGCAAGTTCAGTGCCTCCACCGGTGATCACATTCACCACACCACATGCGATGCGAACGCCATCAATCGCTTCGTCATTAAAAAAGCGTCGCCAGATGACCTGGCCGGTGGCCGCATCGTGCACCTGCACCATCTCGGTCATATCTTTGGCGACGATTTGCTGCACCACCAGGCCATCCCCCACCGACACCGTGGAAAGACCGGCTTTTGTTCGATGATCAGAGCGCGACTGAAGCAACTGGGCGTGTTGGTTCTGGGCGGGATGAGCAGTAGAGGTCTTGGCATCATCTTCGCTGACACGATCGCTTTGCCATATGCGCTTGCCGGTAAGCAGACTATACGCTGCCAACCCCTTGCCCGCGGGCAGAACCAGCATGTGTTCCCATCGACCACCTGCATGCAGACGGCCGTACTGATCGATCTGCATGTCTCGCGCGGCGTACTGCATCAATGGCAGTTGCCATGCGATCCTGCCTGTGTCCGCACGTCGACACACCAGGCGCGAACGTCCGTGCCGAATGAAGACCAACACATGATTGCGCAGGAATGTAGAGGGGTCGGCTTCGTGTTGAATCAAATCGATCGTGCGACTGCCATAGCCCCGTTCAAACCATGTTCGCCGCCAGGGCGGTCCGCCAAAGCTGAGGTCTGTTACCGTGTCGGTGATGGTGTTGCCAGCGAGTTGGCTCAGCTTTTCACCGGCAAGCTCACCCACCGTGTAGGCCGGCTCGGTGTGATCGATCTGAATGTCCGCATGATCTGCGATGGCAGCTTGAAACGTCAATCGCGCCATGTGCCGCCAACCGCGATCAGCATACAAATTGCCCAGCGCCCATCGCGCGGTGGCCGCCTCACGAGCATCCGATGACCGGGCCCACCTGCTCAGCACGGCTTCTGCTGATTCAAACTGTCCAACCTTTGCCGCCAGTTGAGCGATTTGAATCATCGCGTGCCGGGATTGGATTGACCCGCGGAACTGACGTGCGATCGCCATCAGTCTGTGGTAGCGATTCGTATCGTCAACACCATGCGCGAACGCCTGATCCCACGCCTGCTGCGCGTTCAGGTGAACCAACGGCGAGATAACCGCCTGATGCGTTTGCATCAGGTCAGCTAGCCGAGCGCCCGCGATCGCACGCACCGACGCCTGACTGTTGGGCGATAGCGAAATGGTGGTCTGGCCTTCTTCCGCAAGCAGATTCAGATAGGTTCTGGCGGCTTCAATCGGCGCACCTGAACGTGCAGCGTGATCCGCCCGGGCCAAGTCAACACGTAACTTCTGCGTGTTGGTCTTTGCGATCTGATCTGCTTCTTCCAACACCTGCTGCGGCTGTTCGGATGTGGCAAGCGTATTGATCAGTTCGTCGAGCAGTTCCCCACGCGCAGCATCTCTTGCTTCTTCTTTTCCGGGAGCGTTGATCGCCAATCGCAGATCATGAATCGCTTGATCTGTCTGTCCGACCTGCCGATGGGTGCGTGCCCTGGCGTGGTATGCCGCGATGTTTGGCTGAATCTTGATTTTGCGGGTTATGTCAGCCAGAAGGTGCTGCGTGTCCATGACGGCATAAACGTACTCCATACCCGCGGCATAGATTCGCCTGCCATCACAAAGCAGATTGCCCAACGGATCGTCTCGTGATGTGACGGCCCGCGTTTCGGCCAACCGCCTTCCGCCCCGCGCATCCAGTTGGACGATGCGGTTGCCCTGTGGCACATAGATCACACTGCGCGAAAGAGCAGCGCGACCCGGAGAAACATCCAGCGGCGCTTGCCATTGAAGCTTGGCGTTATGCGCGTTGTAGCTGTACAGCGCATCGTTGGTCGCCACGATCAACCCGCCCTCCACCACACCCAGCGCATACCTGGGTGCGGAAACCAGCAGGCGATAGTGCTGCCTGCCGGTCACGCGGTCGAATGCCATGATGTGCTTCGAATCGGTCGGCAACACGACCACCCAACCACCCACAACGAACACGGCATTCTGATCCCAGCCGAGCGGAGTGGCTGCGGGCTTCGCACCCCAATGGTGATGATTCTTTTCCGGCTTTTTCAGATCGCGCTTGTATCGCGCTGCCCAGCGCATCGCGCCGCCGTGCAGGTCGACCGCAAACACGACGCCATGGCCGCTGGCCACGTAGGCTTCACCATCTGCACAGGCGATGACGGTGGGTGTCCATGGTTGCAGTTCCGTTTCACGCGGAGCGCAGAGAAATGTCTTCCACCGCAACTTGCCCGACTTGGGATCGAGTGCAACCAGGCGTACTTCATCATTCTCTAAAACCGGTAACAGCAGATGACCATCCGCCTTGATCGGAGTGGCCAGGAACGTGGCTCCATTCAACGGCGTGTTGGACCCTGGTTGTCTTCCCAAACGCCACTTGAGCTTACCCGTATCCAGATCGATGGCGGACAACTGGGTGCCTACGGCTTCGGCGCCATTGTGATTCATCATGTGGCGACGCACCATTTGATGTTCGTTGCGCGAACGGCCGGCGTTGGGCCGATGATGCTCGATCATGAAAACGGTGTGATCCACAATGCTGATGCATTTGCGCACTTCATCGCCGAAGAGCATGCGCTCTTCCAGTGTGCTGGGGTACGCTGAATCATCCGAACTGCTCGAGCGATACGAAGTGACTGAATGAGCAAATTGCCTGACCGGCTCGTCCTCGCCTTCCTGGCGTTGCCAGAGAACTTCGCCACTGTTTCGATCCATGCACACCAGGTGTGCGTGCGTTTTGAAGAGCAACCGATCTTGCGCGTAGCGCATTTGTGTGGTCGGTAGCCAGTGGTGTTCGCGCCAGCGCTGGACCATCTGCAGTCGACTGCGTCCACCGGAGTAATATTCTCGGTGGCCTCCCCATTGAAGCGACGAAGCAAGCAGCGGATGTTTATAGACCCACGCCTGCGCCCAGAGATGATCATCACCATCCTGAGCGGCCGTGTCGTGCGTATCCGGCAGTTGCGCCGTTCGAGATGGGTTGCCGAATCGGATAGGCCAATCTGTTTGAGGCGATGCGGATACGGAATGATTCGACGCTGCAACATAAGTGCGCAACAGGGCCAACTGACGTGATGCCGTATTACCACGGTCAGCAAGGTCTTTCAGAATCGCTTCGGCGCGCCCCTGGTCACCAAGCCGCATATTCACCAGTGCAAGGCGAAGTAACAGTTGGTCCCGGTTGACAGATGGATCAGGATGATCGTTCAGCACCTTTCGGAACATGCGTCGCGCGCCGTGGTCGTCGTGTTGATCCAGCAGCATACATCCGAGTAAATAGGCGGCATCATCGCCGATGGTGCTGATGAAATAACGATCGGCAATCTGCTTCAACGCTTTTGCATTACGCGTGGCGGTGATTGACTCACCATTCAGCAAAGCCTTGGCTTGCCCATCAGCAGTTAGTCGATAAGTTGCCAACCCCTCATCGCCCAGACGTGCCATCATCCGCTCAACGTACAGACGAGCAGGTTGGTAGTGGCGGTCATCACTGGTGGTCAGGGTGTCGGCGTATTTGTCGACCACGTGCTGGCAGAGGGTAAGACCTTCGCGGTACTGACCACTGCCAAGATATGCGGCCGCGCGTTCAAGCAGCGTATCCAGGTCGCTGTTGGTATCGAGCATGGTGCTGCTGCGTGGTGCGGCTGGTTTTTCATCCTTGGTTGCCGCTACAGCCTGAACCGCCACGGCTTGCGGTGCTGGCTGAGCTTGCGCAACAGCCCATGGCAGAGCGCACAAGGCCAAAACAACCCATGCGGAAAAACATGCTCTACCTGTCGTTGTTCGGCACACGTTGCGCATCACTCGTGCTCCAAGCCTCGGCCTGATCGGTCAGGCACCGATGGCACTATCTTTAGCTGGTACATGGTAGCAGATCGCTACACCAACAGACCGCCCACCTTCGTATATGTAGACGACAGCTTACCATGCGCGGTTCAAACGAAATTGCGATCACACCACACATTACCACCAGATTCGGGCAAACCGTTCACGTGGCCAGCCCCGCAGCACCCCGGCGATGCACATACGCACTCAGCGCTTCCACGGGCGATTCATTCGTTAGCATCAGATGATAATCCACACGATGCTGGGCAAACCCCCTTTGAAGCGATGCAAGATGATCACGCATACGTTTGCGATATGCCTGTTGAATCGATGGCCCGAAGGTGCGCACCGAGTCGCGCGTTTCTGAATCAATGAGCCGTAGCCCGCCGATCTCGCGCAGATCAGTTTCCTGGGGGGTCAGCACGTGCAACACCACGATATCAAAGTGGCTATGCAGAAATGGATGCATCGCCTTGAGCCATGTACCCGCATCGTCCTGCAAATCACTGATCAGTATCAGCAGGCCGCTTCGTTGATGCCGTTGCGTGATCGTGGCATGAGCTTGCGCCAAAGCCCGTACCGGATCGCCCGCACCACCCGTTTGCATGGTTTGCAGCGCCTGCACCAGGTTGTTCAGGTGCTCTGATGTCGTGCCGGACGGTGTGATCTGCTGATGCACCTGGTCAAACGCATGCAAGCCCACGCGATCGGTTTGCCGCACCGCCAACAGCGCCAACGCCGCAGCCAGCTGTCGGGCACAGGTCCATTTGCTTGTGAAATCCTTCCGCGCTCTTCCGCGTGCGTCCAAACCGGAAAAATCCATCGATGCTGACCGATCGATCAGCAGGTGCATGTTGAGCTGTGCGTCGTGCCGATGTCGCCGGACGTACAACCGATCCGATCGGCCGAATACTTTCCAGTCGACACGTTGCGGGTCATCGCCCTCAGCATAGGCACGGTAGTCGTAGAACTCTGCCGATTGCCCCCGCCGCGTGCTGCGATGCCGGCCCGAGTAAACGCCCTCCACCATCTTCCGCGCGATGAACATCAGATCGCCAAGCTGATTTAACTCAGCAGCCGATAACAACGCACTGTTTTGACCAAGTTCGCTCACCCCATCATCCTACCACCACACGTTTGGATGGCTGCAAGAAACGCGTTCTCAGTTCCGCACCCGCCTTCGCCAAGGCTACGGCGGGCATGAGGTTCTCGCCCCATGAAAAAGCCCACGGGTGGGGTTGCCGTGGGCCAAGAGGAGGAAAGGAGGATTCAGACAAGGCAAGGAGATTCAGACGAAGATTCGCACTCTCATATGGAGACGATCGTCGCTGCACCTTTAGTACGCCAAACCTGTCCCACAGTTCGCAAAAAAACAGGCCGGTTCTTCGCAAATATGCAAACGACAACCGCCCGCAAGCGTGTTTCGCTGCGGGCGGCTGGATGGGGCAAACTGAATCGGTTTTTCGTATCAGCTTTACTGCTTCACTTCGAAATCGGCGTCGATCACATCGTCATCGTCCTTCTTTTTGGATTGCTCCGCATCGGTCGGGGTTTCAGCGGCAGCATCCCCAGAGGGGGCTTGTTGTGCCGCCTGTTGGGCCTGGGCTTCGTACATCGCTTTGCCCAGTTCCATCGAAACCTTTTCTAGGTTCTCGACAGCCGAATCAAGCACCGCTTGATCTTCACCTTTCAGCGCTTCTTCCACGCGGGTGATGGCCTGTTCGATGTTGCCGCGCGTTTCCTGGTCGACCTTGTCGCCGTGCTCTTCCAAAGCCTGCTTGGTCTGGTAGACCATCTGTTCAGCTTTGTTGCGGGCGTCGACATATTCGCGCCGCTTCTTGTCTTCCTCGGCGTGGACCTCGGCGTCCTTCTTCATCTGCTCGATTTCAGCATCGCTCAGACCGCTCGATCCCTTGATCTCGATCGACTGTTCCTTACCGGTCGCCTTATCTTTGGCAGACACATTCAGGATGCCGTTCGCATCGATCTTGAACGTCACTTCGATCTGCGGCATGCCGCGCGGTGCAGGAGCGATACCCGCTAAGTTGAACTGACCGAGTGTCCGGTTACCGCTGGCCACTTCGCGCTCGCCCTGCAGCACGTGGATGGTCACTTCGGTCTGGTTGTCGGCTGCGGTGGAGAAGGTTTCACTCTTCTCGTGCGGAATGGTGGTGTTACGCGGGATCAACTGCGTCATCACGCCACCCAACGTCTCCAGGCCGAGCGTGAGCGGCGTCACGTCCAACAACAGGATGTCACTTTCCGCGCCCTTGCTCAGTTCATTCGCCAATACGGCTGCGCCCACGGCGACGACTTCATCCGGGTTGATTGACTTGTTTGGCTCGCGCCCGAACACATCCTTCGCCAACTGCTGCACGGCGGGAATACGCGTCGAACCACCGACCAACACCACTTCGTGAATGTCGGCAGTACTCATCTTCGCATCTTCCATCGCCTTTTGGCATGGCACGCGCAGACGTTCGAGCATGTCGGCAATCAGCGATTCCAGCTTCGCCCGGCTGATCGTCATCTGCAAGTGCTTCGGCCCGGATTGATCCGCCGTGATGAACGGCAGGTTCACCGTGGTTTCCATCACGTTCGACAGTTCGCACTTGGCCTTCTCAGCCGCTTCCTTCAAACGCTGCAGGGCCATCGCATCATCACGCAGGTCGATGCCTTGTTCGCGCTTGAACTCTTCAGCGATGTGATCGATGAGGCGCTGATCAACATCGTCACCGCCAAGGTGCGTATCACCGTTGGTCGCCTTCACCTGGAAGGTGCCGACTTCGGGGTCGATTTCGAGGATGGAGATATCAAACGTGCCGCCACCGAAGTCGAACACGGCCACGGTTTGTTCTTTCTTCTTGTCGAGGCCATACGCCAGCGCCGCGGCCGTTGGTTCGTTGACGATGCGCTCCACCTTCAGGCCGGCGATCTCACCGGCATCTTTGGTGGCCTGACGTTGTGAATCGTTGAAGTACGCCGGCACGGTGATCACGGCGGTGTCGACGCTTTCGCCAAGGTAATCTTCCGCGGTCTTCTTCAGGTCCTGCAGCACCTTCGCGCTGATTTCCGGCGGCGTGAATTCCTTGCCATCCACACCCACCTTCACCAGTTCATCCGCACCGCCTGAGATTTGGTACGGCACGATCTTTTCTTCAGAGCCAACTTCACTGTGACGACGGCCCATGAAGCGCTTGACCGAGTAAACGGTGCGCGTGGGGTTGGTGACCTGCTGGTGCCGCGCGGTCTGGCCGACGAGCACTTCGCCCTTGTCGGTGTAAGCCACGACGGACGGGGTGAGCCGGTTGCCGGATGAGTTGACCAACACCTTGGGTTGCCCGCCTTCAACCACGGCGACGACGCTATTGGTGGTTCCCAGATCGATTCCGATGGGTCTTGACATATCTTGCCTCACTTCGCTGCTGAGGGTTTCGCGGGCGTCCAGCCGGGTTGCCACCACGCGACGGACGCACCGCTTCGCTGATGTTCCTGGCAAGGGGGATGCCAGAAGGTAGACGTTTAAATAATTGAATTAAAATAGGTTAGAAACACGTGGCCGATCTGGTTTCTGCCAGTTCACCTTTCCACCGCATGATTCCTGCCGTTTTGGCATACGGTTTGGAGTCTGTTCGGACACATGGCTATCTATGACATTTTTTGCCTGTGGTTGGGCTTAACATACTCCCTAAGACAATGAGAGATTGTATTAAATTACATCATCGTGTAACTTAACATGATGATATGGCAGCCATCGTCTACTGACCTATTAGCCCCACTACGCTCGCAGAACCCATGGCACTATGGGGCAGATGTACCCGCTGCTGATGCCCCTCCTCGTCGTCGTCCACTGGCCAGTGTCCTTTGGAAGCTGCTCATGGCCGGTGAGCCTGAACGATATCAACTCGTAATCGGTCCACGACGAGTTGGGAAAACAGTCGCCATGCATCAGACGGTGCAACAACTGATGGCAGAGGGGGTGGCACGTGAGCATCTTTGGTGGTTACACCTTGCGCACCCTCTTCTGATGCGATATGACTTAGGTACACTCATCCGCGCAATCCTAGAAGGTGTCGCCAGTTCCGCTTCAGCAGATGAGCCTGTGTATTTCTTTCTTGATGAGCTCACATATTCACCGGATTGGGATTTGTGGCTCAAGACTTTTTTCGATGAACGGTGGCCTATCCGCTTAGTGGGAACATCCAGTTCAAGCGCGGCACTTCGCCAAGGACGTATCGAAAGTGGTGTCGGGCGCTGGGATGAGCAATATCTTAGCCCTTGCCTGTTTACCGAGTACCTGCACCTAAAGGGGAAGCCATCGGCGTTATCTGCTGGGAACACTCTTGCTCACACGCTTCGGAACCTTACCGCCTCGCCAAGGATTACAGAAGGCCTCACACAAGACCGTGAACGATACACCTTTGTTGGCGGATTTCCTGAACTATTGATGCAGCGCGTGGTTGATGACAGTCAACCAAGCCTTTTCGGTCAGGATGTTCCTCTCGATACGGACACACACCGGTCTCAGCGTGTGTTGCGTAGTGATGCAATCCAAAAAGCAGTTTACCAAGACATACCGCAGATCTTCGGCGTTCAAAATCCAATCAATCTTGAGCGGCTGTTGTATACGATCGCGGGGCAGATGTGCGGTTTGCTTGCGCCTACTACTGTCGGATGTGATGTAGGTCTGACCTCAACCACCGTTGAGAAATACATCAACTACCTTGAACGTTCGCACATCGTGTTCCTATTACCTAACTATGCCCCTCAGGAAGAGACCGTACAACGTCGCGGTCGCAAGGTGTTCTTTGTTGATTCTGCCGTACGAAACGCCGCACTTCAACGCGGTACTGCCCCCCTTCAGAACCCGCCGGAGATGGGGCTTCTGATGGAGAACCTTGCAGCTTCACACTTGTTCGCATTAGCCCAGCAAACGAACACTCGCCTGTATTACTGGCGTGATCAAGGTGGGCGCTATGAGGTCGATCTGGTCTATGATCATCCAGAAGAACCACTAGCCTTCGAGATCGGTTCGGCCGAACACCACAAATTACGCGGCCTGAAGCGCATGCAGGAGCGTTTCTCTCGCTTCACAGGCCAATGTTATCTGGTGTATCCTGACGCGCCGAACACGCCACCAACAGTCGATGGGAAACCAGGCAGAATATCACTCGATGCTTTCCTCGTCTCGGTTGACACGCAATCCGAAGCAGAACTACTTAAGAGAGTAGCTGATGTCACCAATCTGTGATGTGAGGTGTTTCTAATGTCCGCCTTTGCCGATCCCAGTCATCCCCGTGCCCCCAAACGCCGTCCGAACGTGATCTGGATCTTTGGCGATCAGCATCGCCAGCAGGCCCTAGGGTGTTATGGCGACCCCAACGTTCACACACCGAACATCGATCGCCTAGCCAGCAGCGGCGTGATGAGCACCGGCGGTATCGGTGGGTTCCCACTGTGTTGTCCGTATCGTGGGGCATTACTGTCCGGGCGTTACCCGCACCAGAGCGTGCCCGGACATGAACACCAACTCGACCCCAGCCTGCCCACCATCGCCCACCCGTTCAACGATGCCGGTTACCACACCGCGTACATCGGCAAGTGGCATGTCGACGGCTTCCATGAACAAGATGGCCGCGCTGCGTTTCACACCATCGCCTCTGAACGTCGTGGCGGGTTCAAACAGTGGATCGGCTACGAGAACAACAACGCCCAATGGGACTGCTGGGTGCACGGGCATGATGAAACCGGAAGCGAGATTCCCCACTACCGACTGCCGGGTTTCGAAACCGATGAACTGACCAACCTCACGATCGATTACATCAAGGATCGATCAGAGCAGGAGATGGCCGGCAACGAGCAACCATTCTTCGCGGTGTTGAGCGTGCAGCCACCGCACAACCCATATGAAGCACCCGCGGAATGGATGGCCCGTCACACCCCCGGCAACATCAAGCTTCGTCCCAACGTGCCCGACATCCCCCGCATCACCGAGCGTGCCCGGCGCGAACTGGCCGGCTACTACGCCATGATCGAAAACCTCGATTGGAACGTCGGCCGCATCATGCAGACGCTGATCGAACATGATCTCTACGACGACACGCACATCATCTTCTTCAGCGATCACGGCGACTGCCACGGTTCGCAGGGCCAGTTCCTGAAAACCAATCCGTACGAAGAATCGATGCGCGTGCCCATGATCTTCGGCGGCGGTCGGCGATACGTGCACAAGTGCGGGCAGACCAACACACTGATTAACCATGTCGACCTTGGCCCCACCTCGCTGGGCCTGTGCGGTATCGATGTGCCCGACTGGATGCAAGGCAACGATTACTCCCATCTGCGCATCCACGGCAAACAGGCGGCTGCCGACCTGCCCGATTCGGCGTACCTGCAACTGGTCATCCCCACCGGCCACGGCTACTCCTGCGGCGTGCCTTATCGCGGGGTGGTCACCACCGATGGCTGGAAGTACATCTGCATGGAACACCAGCCCTGGCTGATGTTCAACCTGAACGAAGATCCGTACGAGCAGGCGAACATGGCCCAGAACCCAGCCTTCGCCAGCAAGCGCAAAGAACTTCACGACAAAACCCGCGCCTGGGCCGACCGCACGGACGATCGCGACTTCGTATTCGCCCAACTGTAATCAAGCGATACTCCACCCACCGCTATACGATGCGCCGCGCCTGCCGCTGTCGTGCGCAGAAAAACAACCAGGAAAACCGTAAATCGGGTCAGTGATTCAAGTCCAAAACCCCCTTCCTGCGCTGTGAGGCCGATTCTCGCGCCTTGCCCAAACAACCCACCTTTGGCGCGCGCAAACTTGCGCCTTTCTCGAAAAAATTTCACCCACCCCGCAGTACATTTCTTTTCTGAATTCGCGCCAGGTTACCCACAACACCCGGTCCAGAACCCAGCCCACGCCCTCGAATGGAAAGCAACTTCACGATGTCACTTGCGCCTGGGCCGATCGCTCCCAATGATCACAACTTCATATTCCCAGAATTGCAGACAGGCAAGCCGAAGGTTCGGTTGGTACCGTGGTGAAACACCAAAAACTGTCAATTTCCCCGTAACCTTCAACCGACCATGAGGGACTTTACTGTGCCGGGCGGTTAGCTCAGAGGCAGAGCGGCAATGCTTTCGGGCATTGCATGGCGCTGGTTTGAATCCAGCACCGCCCTTTAGCCGGTAGCATCGCGCTCGCGGGTGGTACCATGGCATCGGCATGATCGACGTGGTGAAACTCATCAGGCGAGCGCAACGCAACGACGCCGCGGCCGCGGAACAGCTTGTGGTGCGCTTCGGTGATATGGCGGTGGGTTACGCGTACTCAGTGCTGGGTGATTTCCACCTGGCTGAGGATGCAGCACAGGAGGCATTCATTGAAGCGCTCACCACAATCCAGTCGTTGCGCGAACCCCACGCCTTTACCGCATGGCTGAAGCGCATCGTGTTCAAGCATTGTGACCGCCAGACCAGACGCAAGCGCGTGTACACCGTGAACGACCCGGCCGCCGCAGATCAGGTAGCCAGCCGAACCGGAATCGATCTGCAGGCACAACGCGCTGAAGAAACCGATACGGTGATGCATGCCCTGAATGAATTGACGGACAAACAACGACACGCCACGGTGCTGTATTACATCAACGGCTACTCGCACGCCGAGATCGCCAGCTTCCTGGAAGTGACTCCCGCCGTGGTCAAGAGTCGCCTGCACCGGGCCAGGCAACAACTGAAGGAAAGGCTGTTCGACATGGTGGCTGACACACTGAAACAAAATGCACCCGATGAATCGTTCGCCCACCGCGTGGCCGAGGCCGTGGCTGTCTACACCGCAAAGGGCCCGTCAACCAACAGCATTCCTTCTGAATGGCACGATGCGATTGGCGGCAAGACGCTGGAAATCATCCAGGCCGGCGAAGAGGGTTACCAGATCGACCTGGCGCTGGCCGAGTCGCCCAAAGCCAACGCGCGCAAAGAGGCAGCCATCCACTTCGGCATCCGACGCGACCTGCGCGCTTTGCCGCACGTGCAGCGATTACTTCATGATGAGTCCACCAAGGTGCGCAGCGCCGCCGTGCTGGCCTTCGCAGGATTAATCCACCCGAACAGGCCCGGCTTCGGCCTGTTCCATGGCCCTGCCGACTCCGTACCTGACGAAATCGACTCACTCATCGATCTACTGAGCGACCCTAACGACAAGATTCGCATGCGTGTCCTCACCGCCCTGCGCCCTTACGCACACCTGGACGATGAGCGCATCACTGTTGCCTTGAACCGCGCACTCCAAGACCCCAAGCACCGTGTCGCCCACCTGGCCGCCTGTCACCTGCGCATTACCTGTCCTTCGTGCGGAAAACCCGCAAGACCACTGGGACAGTTCGTAGGGTGGGTCAAGCGACGAAGGAGCGGACCCACCAGGCCCGCCGGGTGCCACACAGCATCCATCCGCGGTGCTGTGGGAACTTGCCGGGAATCACGCTCTCCCGCGCAGAGGAAAAGCCTGTGGTCGGGGTGCCACAAACCGGGGTGCCACGGACAGCGGAGGTCTGCCGCAGTCGTCCGTGTTGGGTAG
>JANQFT010000114.1 GCA_028277685.1 Phycisphaeraceae bacterium | reverse complement strand
CGTTCAGGTTCTCCGCCTTGTGGCTTTTGCCATCTTCCCCCGAACCCCAACCTTCGTAGTCGACGTATTCATCGAACCCACGGCCAGCCGGATTGCCCGTGAAGCCCACGCAAACACTGTGGTAGCCGGCTTCATCGCGCAGGATTTCAGCAAGTGTGGGTACCTCTTCCCGCAAGCCACCCTTGTGGCGCAAGCCGACCACCTGCGTGCCGAAGCAATCGCGCCCGGTGAGCATCGATGCATATGCAGACGTCGTAGGAATGTGCGCGCTGAAGGTATCTTCAAACACGGTGCCCTGTTGAGCAAACTTGTCGATGTGCGGTGTGGTCTGACGATGAAAGCCGTACAGACTCATGCGGTCGCGACGAATCGAGTCAATCGCGATCAGTAACACGTTGGGTTTGTTGGTTGATGACTTGGCCATCTGTGTTCCACCTTAATGGGGGTTGTTGGTGCTCAGGAAAAAGAAACATCGTTGATCGCCACGCGCCGGCCTTCCGCGGCGGACTGATGAGCGGCAAGAATCATGCGCAGGGCAGTGTGACCATCTTCAGCGGTGGCGATGGGTTCGCGTTCGCCGCGTACAAACTCAAGCAACGGGCCAGCCAGATTGCCGATGCGCTCAAAGTGTTGCGCCGGTGCAACGAAATCGCTGACCGTCCATTTCTGGTCCGCTGCGCGATACCACTTCAGCGCGATGCCACCTTCGGGGCGCGGCACGTTGCAACTGGTGGTATCACCATAGTTCTGAATGATCACGCCTTCAGTGCCGATGATTTCCGTGGTGTTCTCACCAGCGCAACAGGTGAAGCTGCTGCTGACTTCCGCAAACGTGCCATCGGCGTAACGGTAGATCGCCAGGCCATGGTCGTCTGGCACGGTGGGGTCGACCAGCGTATCCACCTCCGCCATCACGCTGACCGGTTCGCCAAACAGCCACAGCAGAAAGTCAACCGCGTGCGATGCATCGTCTGCCCACATCCCACGGTTGAGTTTGGGATCGGCATGCCAACTCTTACCGAACTTGCCACCCATCATCGTGTGCGTGGCCAAGCCGTGCCGACGACGCACCATCAACACGCGCCCGATCGCGCCGAACTGTACGAGCCGTTTCATTTCCAAGTTCTGAGTATCCACCCGCATCTGCCATGCAAGGGTGAACCGTACGTTGTGTTGTTCGACAGCGCGCACGATGCAGTCGGCTTCATCCAACGTCAGTGCGAGCGGCTTCTGCAGGATGATCGTCTTACCCGTGGCGGCGGCTTGTTCGACGAGCGCCGCGTGCATCGACGTTTCGGCAGCGATCACTACTGCATTGATATCGCTACGCTGCAGCAGTTGTTCCGGTGAATCACACGCAGCCACGCCGTGCGCCTCAACTGCCGTGGCGAGTCGATCGGCATCGTGATCCCAGCCGGCGGTGACGACCACATCATCAAACGATTCGCGCCAATGGTTGCAATACG
>JANQFT010000025.1 GCA_028277685.1 Phycisphaeraceae bacterium | reverse complement strand
AGTGAGAAGAGTGGACAGGATTAACTGGATTTTCGTGGGAAGACAATCACGTTGATCCTGTTAATCCTGTCCACTCCGGTTTCCGGCAATTAAGCGTGGGTTTCAGTTGCTTGTTCTTCGGCCACGCCGTTCTTGGATTGGTAGTCCTTGATGGCGGCCCTGATCGCGTCTTCAGCCAGCACGCTGCAGTGAATCTTCACCGGAGGAAGGCTGAGTTCTTCCACAATCGCGGTGTTCTTGATTTCACCAGCTTCATCGACGCTCTTGCCCTTGAGCCATTCGGTGGCCAGCGAGCTGGATGCGATCGCGCTGCCGCAGCCGAAGGTCTTGAACTTGGCATCTTCGATGACGCCGGTTTGTTCGTTGACCTGAATCTGCAGTTTCATCACGTCGCCGCATTCGGGTGCGCCGACGACGCCGGTGCCCACGCTTTTTGATTCCTTATCGAGGGAACCGACGTTACGCGGGTTCTCGTAGTGATCGATGACTTTGTCGGAGTATGCCATGGTTAAACTCCCTGTGAGGTTCAGCGCTTTGTGTTGTTCACGCGGAAAGCCGCGGCGCTAAATATCAAATTTGAAATCTCAAATTTCAAATCATGGTTAATGGTGTGCCCATTCAACTTTGGAAAGGTCGATACCTTCCTTATGCATTTCGTAGAGCGGGCTCATCTTACGCAGATGTTCCACGCCTTTAAC
Source organism: Phycisphaeraceae bacterium (assembly GCA_028277685.1). Taxonomy (GTDB): domain Bacteria; phylum Planctomycetota; class Phycisphaerae; order Phycisphaerales; family Zrk34; genus JANQFT01. Next base: position 4,951 of record JANQFT010000025.1, on the reverse strand, counting down.
AATCTTATCCACGGTGTAATCGATTTCCTCTTCGGTGGTGATGCGGCCAAGCCCGAAGCGAATGCTGCTGTGGGCCAGTTCATCCCCCACGCCGAGGTTCTTCAACACGTAACTGGGTTCGAGGCTCGCACTGGTGCAGGCCGACCCGCTGCTGACCGCGATTTCCTTCATGGCCATCAGCAGGCTTTCACCTTCGACCCACGCGAAGCTGATGTTCGACGTATGCGGTAAACGGTTCTGCTTGTTGCCGTTGATCTCGCAGCCGTCGAGTTGTTCGGTGATGCGGGCTTCGAGTCGATCGCGCAACGCTTTCAGTCGATCGTGATCGGTCTGCATGTCCTGCGAACAAAGCTCGCATGCCTGGCCGAAGCCGACGATGCCGCTGACATTCAGTGTGCCCGATCGCATACCGCGTTCGTGGCCGCCGCCGTCGATGATCGGTTCGAGGCGAATGCGGGGCTTGCGCCGACGCACGTACAACGCACCCACACCCTTTGGGCCATAGATCTTGTGACCGGACCAGCTCAGCAGATCGATGCCGGCTTCTTCGACGTTGGTGGGCATCTTGCCGACCCATTGCGTGGCGTCGGTGTGGAAGACGATGCCTTTTTCTTTACACAGCTTGCCGATTTCGGGGATCGGGTTGATGGTGCCGATTTCGTTGTTCGCCCACATGACGGTCACGAGGATGGTGTCCTCGCGAATGGCGTCGGCGATTTGATCGACGGTATGCACGCCGTCGGCAGGAGGATCGATGAAAGTGACATCAAAACCTTCCATCTGCAGCCGCTTACACGGATCGAGCGTGGCTTTGTGTTCGATGGAACTGGTGATGATGTGCCCCTTGCATTCGCCTTCCTTGGCGTACATGCGGGCAGCACCTTTGATGGCCAGGTTGTTCGACTCGGTCGAACCGCTGGTCCAGATGATTTCCTTGGGCTTGGCACCGATGAGTGCCGCCGCCTGTTCGCGCGCGGTGTCGACGGCCGCCTCGGCATCCCATCCGAATTGATGGTTGCGACTGGCGGAGTTGCCGAACACATCACAGAAGTAAGGCAGCATGGCATCCAACACGCGCTTGTCCATCGGCGTGGTGGCGTTGTGGTCGAGATAGATCGGAAGATTAACAGCCATCGTGGCTTGGCTCCTTTGTTTACCGTTCACTTAAAAGAGTGGACGGGATTAACAGGATTGACTTGATGATGGCTTCACAATTGCCGCCTGATCGGGTTCATCCTGTTGATCCTGTCAACTCTGTGTCACCTGCCGGCCATGGTCACCTGCGCCACCGCGGCATCCACTTCGCCTTCAAGCATGTCTTTCAACGTGACCTGCTTGAGCATCTCAAGCAGCTTGCTGTGCAGGCGTCGCATCGAATCACTCATCGGGCATGCACCGGCCAGACGGCATCGGGCATCCTCTGCGGTTACGGGGTAGCTGTCATCACCGCAGCACGGCGTCAGTTCCGGCGCACCTTCCACCGACTCGATCACCTGCATGATGGTGATGTGGCCCGGTTCGTCCGCCAGGAAGTAACCACCGCGTGCGCCACGGGTGGAACTGATGATGCCCGAACGCTGAAGGTCTTTCAGCAGGTTCATCAACAGGGGCAGGGGCAGGCCGTAATCGGCGGCAATCTGCCGGGCACTCATCGGACCACCGCCGCTGGCAGCCTGTTCAGCCAACCGTCCCAGCGCCACGACCGCGTAATCGACTTTTCGCGTAAAGCTTAACACAGTGTCTCACTCCTGAGTTACTGCGACTAATCCTCAAGATCGGCATATTAATAGCACCCGTTTAGTGCTGTTTCAAGGCGCGGCGACTGATTTTGACAACTATATTTCCTCCAAAGGCTTGTAATCGCTACCGGCGGAGCGATATGCATGCCGGTACAATGATTCCATGGCCCTTCTGAAGCGGCAATCCTCTCACGAAGTCCGCCTGGAAATGATGCCCCTGCTGGACGTCATCTTCCTGCTGCTCACGTTTTTCATCTTCAGCCAGGCGGTGCTGATTCGGGCGCATGTGTTGCCGGTGGACCTGCCGGGCATCACCTCGGGGGAAACCACCGAAGCGGCGCGCGTGGCGGGCATCACGGTCGATCGACACGGAGCGATCTATTTAAATGCCCAACCGGTGCCCATGGCCGCGCTGGCGGGTCGGCTGGAAGAACTGGCATCGCAGGCCGAACCGCCCCAGGTGTTCCTGGCGATCGAGGATGCACCGGGCAAGACCGACCGCGGACCGTTGGTGGTGAAACTGATGGAGATGCTGCGATCGGCCGGCATTGAACAATTCTCCATCGTCGGCCGTCCAACCGACAACACAGACGAATGATCGACCGCGAATCCATTCCGGCGTTGGCAATCGGGTTCATCATCGCGCTGGTCGCGCACGCGATGGCGGTGGGTGGCTATGTGCGCATGTACGAATCGCCGCCCCCGGAAGATGCCGCGCGCGTGGCGATCAATTCATCCGAGCCGTGCGACCTGGTGGCGGACCAGATGGAAGTGTCCGAACCGCGCATCGCGGGCAAGCCGTTCACCGTGACGGTCAACATCATCAACGCGGGTCGTGCAGTCGCGCCGCCGTTCGAAGTGTTGTTGGAAGTCGACGGGCAAGCGATCAGTATGCAACGGCATGATGAACGTTTGGACCGCGATGCTTCGACGCAGCACACGTTCACGCATACCATCGCCCAGCCGGGTTTGCATCGGATCGCGGTGATCGTCGATCCGCAAAACCGCATCACCGAACGCAGTGAAGCCAACAACCGCATCGAACAACAACTCAACTGGCAGGCCCCCCCGGAAGGTAGCCCGCGGATGAATAAGCCGTTGGAGCCTGTTGCCCCACCAGACCTGGCGGTGGATCAACTATCCGCCGCACCGCGCATCGCCACCGAACTCACCACCGTGCGCTTTCGTGTGACGAATCAGGGCGGCCCGATGCACGCAGCATCTCTGGCGGCAATCCAACTGAATGGCGAATGGCTCAACATCGCGTGGGAAATTCCCCCCATGCAGCCTGGCGAATCGCGTGAATTGCAGGGGCAGATCATCATCGCAGAACCCGGCGAGCACACCTTGACCATCGTGGCCGACCCGGAAAACACGCTCCGCGAAACAGATGAGCAGAACAACATTGTCGAAGGTAAGTTCGTTTGGCGGGCAAAGAACAAGCCCACCCCCGGTTCCGATGAAGGCGGCGGCATTCAGGTCAAACTCATCAGTTGGGACGACTACCGCCAACTCATGGCCCGACACGGTTCATTCGACCAGGCCACCACCCAACGCAACGCCGACCCCGATGAACAGGCGCGCACCACGCCCATCAACCCCACACGACCGGGGCCAAGCGGTCCGCCCAATCCTTCATCCGCGCAAGCCAACCCGACACCGCCCACACCACCAACCCCCGCCGCACCTGCCGCGCCAAAGGTTCCCCCCGCGCTGCCCATCAAACCGACACCGGCAACAGAGATCACCGAGCAGACCGACACCACGGAACCTGCCGCGCCTGAATCGGATGTCACGGCGGAAGACGTAACCGCACGTCACGGTGATCGCACCACCGCCGCACGATCACAACCGCGCCAAGCGTCATCGGATGAAACGGCCAAACTCACCGATGATCTTCCTTCCCCCACACCGGTTGATGCCCTCATGACGCGCACGCAACCGGGTGACGAACTGCGCATCACCACCGCACCCATCACCCCCGAACTTGGCATCGACCCCACCATCGCACTGGCCGTACCCACGGAGAAGGATTCCCTGATCGAGCGCACGTCACCCGAGATAATGCCCGTTGAAGCAGCCCGCCCGACGCCCGACAGCGCGGAAGTGGATGCCCCCGAGCGCGACAAACCAGAGTTGGCTGCGCTGCCCATCGATGCCGAACCGCGCCCCATTGCCACCGCGCTCGACCGACCCAACGAAGCCGATAAGCCGATCACCGAACAAGCCAGACCCCAGCTTCAGCCGCAACCCAACCGGCCCACGGCCCAGGTCACCCCACGCCCGAAGCCCACCCCACAAACGCAGCCCCAAACACCGAAAAAAACAGGCAGCAACGCCACGCCCACCCTATCGCCCAAAGCCGACAGCGAATCGCCCCCTGCCGTCCGCTCGAAGTACGACCAGGTCCAACCCGGCCAGGTCCTCAACGTGCGCGGTACCCGCATCCGCATCGTCATGCCACGATTCGATATGGTCGCCCAAATGACCGCCACCGTCCGCAACCCCGTCTTCGACATCGAATTCGGCCCCGATGGCAAAGTCATCAAAGTCACCACCAAACGCTCCAGCGGCTACGCCAACATCGACAGCCCCATCCTCAACTCCATCTACAAATGGACCGCCACCGGCAAACGCATCCCCAAACAACTGATCCTCGAAGACCTGCGATACATCCTGCGCCCAGAGAGGTGACAAACCCACGCCATGCGGCCAGACACGTTTACCTGATGGTGTAAGGTAAGACCACTCCAAGGAGTGGGTGCGGAGTGCCACGGACAGCGAAGCGAAGCGCAGTTGTCCGTGGCACCCTCGCTGTTGGCGCATGCCGGTGAAGAAGGGGAGTAGACAGGATGAACAGGATGGGCAGGATCATTCTGATTCAACCATCCTGTTCATCCTGTCTACTCTTCTCTGCGCCTCTGCGGGGTGCCACATAGTAGCCCGCAGGGTGCTATGTGCTGGCCTGAAGCATTGTGTTTAACGAAATCCCGCACACAGCACCGAGGACGGATGCTGTGTGGCACCCCAGTAAGTAGGGTGGGTTAGCGAGTCTTCGAGCGTAACCCACCATGTCTGCGTCGTGATTTCATCCTGGTGGGTCCGCTTCCGTCTTCGCCAAGGCTACGACGGACAAGTCGCTCGACCCACCCTACATGCTCGCACGGCTTGCGGGTGCCACGGACAGCGAAGTCGTCCGTGCGATCCCGGGT
>JANQFT010000016.1 GCA_028277685.1 Phycisphaeraceae bacterium | reverse complement strand
TGAACATCTGGAACCCGTATAACTGCAGCATCACGTACAACCGCAAGATGAGCATGACCGCCGCGACCACCGGCATGGAAAAAGGCGGCGTGCAATCGCGTGATTCCTCGCAGGATTCGATGAGCCTGGTATCGCTGCGCACGGATCTGGCGCGCGAGCGCATGCGACTGATCTACCGCTTCCAGATGCCCAGTGGCGAGTTCTACAGCAGCATTGATTCTGAGATCGATCAGCCGGGCGATTTCTACGCGGTGCGCAGTGACAACGGGGTGTGGCCGGTCTTCACCACGCATGGTTATGTGAGTGAAACGGGCGATCATGCTTTTCTCGATGAACAGATTGCGTACTGGGAAGGCGAGCAGGCGTCGATTCTGGATCACATGGCGCAGGGGTTGAAGCACATTCACAGTTTGCAGGGTGAACGCGGGTTGCCGTTGATCGTGGATATCGACTGGAACGACAACCTGTACATCTTCAAGGAAACGGGCAAGGAAGAATCGGTGATGTTGGGTCAGCAGTTGGTGTATGCGTGCCGGTTGCTGATTGAGATGGCTAAACTGCGCGATCGGGCGGACATCATTGAGCAGTGCAACGCGATCATCGCGCAGCAGACCGAAGCGCTGAACCAACCGGGCGTGTGGGATGGCAACTGGTACGCGCGGTACCTGTTCACCACGGGCAAGCCGGCGCTGGGATCGAAGGAGCGGCGCGAGGGTCAGATCTTCCTGAACACGCAAAGCTGGGCGGTGATCAGCGAGACGGCGGACCAGGATGATCGCGCGACCAAGTGCATGGATTCAGCGAAGGACATCCTTGGCACGCCGTTCGGCATGAAGTTATTGTTCCCGGCGTTCACGGGCATTCCCGAACCGGAAGATCCGCTGTACAACAATGGGCCGGGTGTGCGCGAGAATGGTGGTGTGTTCCATCACGCGCATTGCTGGGCAGTGATGGCGGAAACGATGCTGGGGCGTGGTGATCGTGCCTACGAAATGTATCGCCAGGTGTTGCCAAACGTGGCAGCGGATGAGCGCGGAGAAGATGTGTGGGTGAACGAACCCTATGCTTATTCGTCCACCGCGCTGATCGACCCGGCCGACCGACCCGGTGAGGGCGACATGGCCTGGTTCAGCGGCACCGTCACGTGGATGTACCTGGTGGGCACGCAGTGGATTCTGGGTGTTCGACCCGCGCTGAATGGCTTGCTGATCGACCCGTGCATTCCCGCGGTGTGGGATGGTTTTGTCGTGCATCGGAAGTTCCGCGGCACGATGTGTCACATCCATATTGATAATCCCGATCACGTGTACAAGGGCGTGAAGTCGATCACGATTGATGGCGAAGTGATTGACGGGAATATTCTGCCGGGCGATCTGGCGAAGGATGAAGTGGACGTGCGCGTAACGATGGGGTAGACCCAATTGCCGAGGCTATGTTCACGGGTTGGGGCATATCCCCGTGATTATCGGCTGAATTGCCTGCGGTGGTGATGCGCGCCTAGAGTACGGACAGAAGACACGTCTAAAATAGGAGGTGTGGTATGGCCACCGTTCGCGAACTGATTGCTGCTAAGGGTGGGGATGTGCTGACGATCGACGCTTCCTTCAGCGTGCTCGACGCTACGGCACGCATGAACGAGCACAAGGTGGGGGCAATCGTGGTGACCGACAGCGATTCGAACGTGGTGGGTATTTTCACCGAGCGCGATGTGTTGCGTCGCATCGTGGCCGAGCAGCGCGACCCCGCGAGTACGCCCGTGGGTGAAGTGATGACCGACCGCGTGGTATGTTGTCCGCTCGATACCGATCTTCAGGAAGTGCAGGCCCTGATGCGCAACCAGCGCATTCGTCACCTGCCGGTGACCGATGATGGTCGTCTGGCTGGCCTGATTTCGATTGGTGATGTGAACGCGCATTTCGCGGCCGACCACGAAGCGCACATTCTGTATCTGCACGAATACATCTATGGCCGCGGGTGAACTGGCGAATCAATCACCCCGCATGGCACTTGGGCTTTGGCCCATGTGTTTCTTGAACAGTTTGGAAAAGTGATACAGGTCGTCATAACCAACTTGCTGCGCGATCTGTGTGATGGTGAGGTTGCGGTCGGCCAATAGGTAGGCTGCGTGATGTAAACGCAACCGGATCGCGTACTGCATGGGCGACACGCCGAAGTAACGTTTGAATTCACTGCACACATGCGGCACGGAAAGATGAAGTTCGTGTGCGAGTTCATCGAGGCGCAATGACTGATCGTAGTGCATTTGCAGATAGCGCTCGGCCTGGCGAAAGCGCTCGGGGATGTGTGGCTGGTCGTGCGGGGTGAGGGCACGCTTCACGTGACGGAGCCAATTCTCGATCAGGTTGCAGATGATTTTCTCATCGGGATGGGTCGGACCGGTCAGCTCTTCAAGGATGGCGAGCAGGTGACGTTCGGTCACAGTGGGTTCAGAGTTCGGCAGAGGCGTGGCGAGCGGCAGGCGCAGGCGGCGCACCATGCGTTGGATGAATTTTCCTTCACAGTGCATCCAACTGTGTGACCATTCGGTGTGGGTGGTGCCGTAGAACTGGTGGGCGTGGGGCGGCCAGATCATCAGGTGCAGCGGCGGGTATGGAGGGCAGTCGGTGGATGTGCCGATGTGAACCTGATCATAAAAAAACATAAACAGCCAATCGGAGCGGCCATTGGAACGGTTGACGGGGCGGGGCCGCATGCGCTCGCGAATTCCTATACCGGATACGCATATCTCGGGCGTATTGACCGGCGGATCAGCAAAGAAGTGCTTGGCGGGCGATGCGGGCATGGCCATAAGAAAATACAAACTTTCAATCAGTCACGCCATTGGCGAAATGCGGAAAAGAAATATGCTCTCCCATGTAGGTCGGGGCCTGCCCCGACACACGTCACAGTTAACCATGTCGGGGCAGGCCCCGACCTACGAGGGATCATCACATGCTTCACGATCTGACACGTATTCGAAATCGCAAGACCGGCCGGGCATCCAGTTGGGAAACCAATGGGCGGAACACGGATCGTTGGATGATCGCACCGGGCGAAACGCGCGTGTTGGCCGACATCGAAGGACCGGCTCAGATCACGCACATCTGGATGACCCAACGGAGCTACCGCGAATGTCTGATTCGCATTACGTTTGATGACGCCAAGACGCCGCAGGTGAATGTGCCGATTGGCGACTTCTTCTGCCTGGGTAACGGCATCGTGAACAGCTTTGAGTCGGCACTGTTCTCTGCGTCCACCAACCACAACAACAAATTCAACACTGGTTGTGCGTTGAATTGCTACGTGCCCATGCCGTTCCGCAAGCGCGCAGTGGTCGAACTGGTGAACGAAGGGAAAGAGGAGCGTGGTCAGTATTTCTATATCGATTATGAAACGCTTGAGCCGCAGGATGTGGAAGGGGACCTGGGATTTTTCCACGCGGAGTTTCGGCGCACCAACCCGTTCGGCGGGTGGGGGCATGAGATCACCGTGAACACCCCCGAAGCGAACGCGGTGAACAAGGGGCGCACGGCTTGGGAGAACAACTACGTCATCCTCGAAACCAAAGGCCGTGGGCACTACATCGGCTGCAACCTCAGCGTGACCAACTTCCAGGGCACTTGGTGGGGCGAAGGCGATGACATGATCTGGGTGGATGGCTACAAGTGGCCACCCGACATCCACGGCACCGGCAGTGAGGATTACCTGAACCAGGCGTGGGGCATGCAGGACAACGCGTTCATGCGGAACGGCTCCAGCATCTACGAAGGCAACAACCGTTATGGCGAGGGCAACTGGACCCGCGCACAGGGTGGTTACCAGACGTCATATGTGTTCCACCTGGAAAACCCCGTAAGGTTCCAGAAAGAAATCAAGGTCACAATCGAACATGGCCACGCCAATCACCTGGCCAACGAAATGTGCAGCGTGGCCTACTGGTACGCAAACAAGCCAACCAGGGTGATCGCCCCGCCTCCCGTGGCCAAACGGATGCCGGTGCTGTGCGATAACCAGGGCAACTGGATCATCGACAAGAAAAACCAATGTCCGGGTAAGAAGATCAAACCCAACGCCGAGATGAAACGGCTGAAGGCGAAGTGGGCGAGGAAGAAATAGGAAAACGTTGATCGCGATAGAGTATTAGCCGTGCGTGTTACGGACTTGACGCATCTGATGTTCCGCGCAATGTGAAACGCGCGCGAATCGGCAAATGATCAGACAACGTCGACGAGATGATATCGTCGAAAATCACGGTCACATCCGGGTTGGTGAGAATCCAATCGATGCGCTTGCGCGGTTCCGGGCTGGGGAAGGTGTGTTGCGCAGGATCATCGGCGCCAGTTGGAAAGGTGAATCCACCCGCATCGCGCAGCCAGGTTACCGCGGTGGGGGGTGATGCTTGGTCGTCGTGCACGCTGTTGAAGTCGCCCGCCATGATGATGGGGCCGGTCAGATGTTCGATCTGCTTGATGGTCGCCTTGGCCGACGCCAACCCAAGCGTGGTACTGCGGTGATCGAAATGAATTGGCAGCACGTGCAGACGCTGATTCTCGTGCAGGGCGATGGTGACATACGCCCCTTGTTTGTGCCCGATCGCGAGTTGTTCCCATCGCGATAATGCCGGCAGATGAACTGGCTTGGCTTCAATGATGGGATAGCGGCTGAGCACCGCATTGCCGAACCGCATGCGCCACCACGCAAACGCGGCATCGTAGTTTCGCAGCTCCATGCGATAAGGGTAGCCAACCCGTTCTGCAATGAAGGCCGCCATGTTCTGGTGACCGGACCAGAAACAACTGACGTCGACTTCATTCAACACCACGATGTCGGCATTGGCCTGCCTGATCAGTTCGGCGATCTTTTCATGCCGTGCGGTGCGCTGGTTCAACGGTTCGCTGTTGCGCAGGTCGTCCTTCCAGTAAGGACCGTCCGCCCCGCGGCCGTGCGCGATGTTGTACGCCAGCAGGATGAACTCTGTTTGGGCGGGCGGATATCGATAGACAATCGATTCATCAAAGACCACCCGCACGGACTGCCAACCGCTGATCGCGCGCGTGCCGACAAACTGAACCAGCAACAGGGCGATGCAAACCAGCGCGATGCGCCGTGCCCACACCCAGCGTTTACGTCCACCATTGGCCATGTCAGTATTTACGTGGATAACGCGGATCAGTTCAAGTGAGGTCGGCAGCCAGCGGCGCGGACGCCGCAGTTATGATTCGCGCAAGCCGCAAGCCGCAAGCCGCAAGCCACTTCATGCGCCCTGCAGTTCCGCCAGTTTTTTTCGCACGTGTTCGGCGTGGCCTTTGGCTTTCACGCTTTTCCAGTGGTGGGCGATTTTGCCTTTGGGGTCGATGATCACGGTGGAACGGATGACGCCGATGATGGTTTTGCCGTAGTTTTTCTTTTCGCCGAATGCGTTGTACTTGGGCATGACCTTCTTGTCCGGGTCGGCCAGCAGGGTGACTTTCAAGTTGTATTTCTGGCGAAACTTCGCAAGACTTCCGGGGGTGTCGGGGCTGACGCCGATGATGGTCGCGTCCATTTCGGTGAAGTCGGCGACCGAGTCGGTGAACTCGCACGCCTGCGTGGTGCAGCCGGGGGTATCAGCCCG
>JANQFT010000596.1 GCA_028277685.1 Phycisphaeraceae bacterium | reverse complement strand
ATGTCACGCGGCAACCGTTTCTGATAAAGCTTGTTCTGCAGAAAGCGACGACCGGCGGGTTTCTTCGCCAATGCCTGCGAGATCACCGAGCGACCATATGCCAGATCATCGACCATCCGGTTCGACCGCAAGTGCTCCAGCAGATGGTCGAGCGTCGCTCCATCATGTTCACGGCGACTCAACCGATCACGCAATTCACCACTGCTGTATGCGCGACGATTCAGCAATCGCAGCGCATCGCGCAAGGCACGATCGAAATCAACCGCGGCAGCAAAGCGCGTGGCCAAATCGCTGGTCCACAGCAGGTCAATGGTTAACCCCAGATCACTGATCGTCGTGCGTAGCAGCGTCCCGACTGATTTGCCATCCACGTGGACCGATGCACGCATCGGATCGCGCTTGCTTGCTTTGATCGCAGTGATGTGCGGTGCCTCCGCCATCGATCACCCAACTCCCACCTTGGCACAATCCTTGGTCACACAGCAATTCTCGCAATCGGGCTTCCGTGCCTGGCAAGTGGCGCGGCCGTGCCAGATCAACAGGTGCGAAAGCATGGTCCAGTTTTTCTGAGGGATCAACGGCATCAGGTCTTTTTCGACTTTGTCGGGTGTTGTGTTTTCGGTTAATCCCATGCGATGACTCAGCCGCTTCACGTGCGTGTCCACAACAACACCTTCGTTGATACCAAAAGCATTGCCTAACACGACATTGGCCGTCTTACGTGCCACCCCCGGAAGTTTTAGTAGCTCTTCCATGGTTTGCGGGACGTTGCCATCGTGATGCTCAACGATCGCTTGTGCGGCAGTGCGAATCGACTTCGCTTTGTTCCGGTAGAAACCACAAGACTTGACGATCTTCTCCACTGCAGGTTGGGTAGCTTTGGCCAACTTCTGTGGTGTGGGGTACCGCTTGAACAACTCCGGAGTGGTCATGTTCACGCGCTCATCCGTGCACTGCGCGGAAAGGATGGTGGCGATCAACAACTGAAAAGCGTTGGTGTGATGCAATGCGCATTTCGCATCGGGATACTGCTTGGCTAATGTGCGATAGATGCATCCGGCGATAGTGCTGTGTTTTGTCTTTGCCATGGTGCATTGTAGGGCAAGCTAAATCTGGTAAGCCCAGCCCTGATCATCTTCTAGGTCATCAGGAAGATCACGAGCGTCCAACGAATGCTTGAGCAACTGCTGCGCCCGGCGCAGCGCCTGCTTCGCCGAAGTGAACACGCCGAACGTCGTGGGGAAGATGTTTTCCTCACCGATGACATCGCTCAAGCCGTATTGATCGAAGCATTTGGTCAGGTCTTCACGCATCCCGCAAAGCACGACATGCTTGTCCCGTTCACGCATCTCCCGCGCGAAGTGATCCAGTACCGCCAGAACGGTGGAGTCAACAGAAAGCGTGCGCTTCAGACGCATGACAACCACACGCACCGGTCGGTTCACCAGATCATTGAGTCGTTCGCTCAGTTCATCTCCCACGCCGAAGAACAGGTCGCCCTCAAACTGCAGGAACACCACCGCCTGATCGCCGGTGCGTGATCGAATCGGCTTCTCCAGGAAAGGTCCACCCGGTGTTCGTACCATCTCGGCGACATGCAGTTTGGAGGCTCGACGCATGTACAGCGCGATGTTCAAACCCACGCCGACGAACACGGCGTACGCCAACGGCAGACAAAGCGTGGAGAAGAACGTCGCCCCGAATACGACTGCATCCGCACGGTTGGATCGACAGATACGCAGGAATTCGCGCCAATCGACAAGGCCATACGCAATCACGAACAGCACAGCAGCCAATGATGCTTTGGGAATGTAACCGGCCGGTCCGGCAAACAGCAAAAAGATAATCGCCACGAATAGCGAATTGAAAACACCGGCATATAGCGTCTTCGCACCCGCGTAGTGATTCAGCGCCGATCGCGAGAAACTGCCCGAACCCGGAATGCAATGGAAGAACGCACTGAGAAAATTGGTGAATCCCTGACTGAGTAATTCCTGATTGGCGCTGATGCGTTGACCGGTCTTCGCGGCGAGCGACTTGCCGATCGAATATGCTTCCATCAAACCAAGCAGACTCAGCGCCATCGCGCCACTGATCAGCGACTCAAACTGCTGGTAACTATCAAATTTCGGCAGCACGAGCAGTTCACCCAGATCGGTGGGCAACGTGCCAATGATACGCTGGTCATCACCCGACCATCCCAACAGGTATGCCGCCACGGCCGCGAACCCTACCGCGAGCAACGGTCCCGGTGCCATGCGGGAGATACACCGGCAGACAATCACCACCACCAACGCACCCAAACCAACCAGTAAAGCCATCGTATCGACTTCGTGCGTGTGTGGCGTCAACCGTTGCACGATACCGATCAGGCCCGGCAGATCATCAACACTGCGCGTAACACTGAATCCCATCAGGTTATTCAGTTGCCCTGCGGCAATCAGCACACCCGCTCCAGCAGTGAATCCCAGAATGACCGACTGGCTGACATACCGCACGATGTTGCCCAATCGCGCCGCGGCCAACATCATCTGGAATACGCCCTTCATCACGGTGAGCGCGACGACCAGTTGCAGGTAGAGCGCGGTATCACCCGGCTCAACCAGGCGGGAAACAATCGATGCCACCAACAGGCTTTGTGTGTTGATCGGGCCAACGGACAGATACTTGTTCGAGTTGAACAGACTACCGATCAGGCATTGAATGATGACCGTGTACAACCCGTAGACCGGCGCCACACCGGCGATCAGTGCGTAAGCCATGCTCTGCGGCACCGCGACCACCGCGACAGTCAAACCGGCCATCGCATCGGCCCGCGCCTTGCGAATCGAGTAAGTCTTTGCCGCATCCCACGGCTGAAGGAGCATGGTTTTGATGTAGAAAAGCGTTGCGTTCATGGTGCCTTTCCCATCATAGCAACTCTTGCAAAGCGCGCAGAGCCATCGCGCTGTTGCCCCTGCCATCGCACCGTCATACCATGCGGCGCTACTTGGATTTGCCATGCCCAAAGACTACTACGACATTCTCGAACTCTCGCGCAACGCTGAACCGGAAGCCGTCAAGAAGGCCTACCGGCGGTTGGCCAAGCGCTATCATCCGGATGTGAACAAGACCACCGAGGCAGCCGACCGCTTCAAGGAAGTGCAGGAAGCGTACGATGTGCTCAGCGATACAAAGAAGCGCAAGCTTTATGATCAGTTCGGACACGCGGGGGTCAATGCCGGCGATGCGCAGACTGCCGGTGCCTATGGCGGATTCAATCCGTTCAGCGGACAGCGCCAAACCAACGCAGGACCTGGGGGCTTCAGCTTCCGCTTCAATGATGGCGGCACCGATGCCGACATGGGCAATATCTTTGATCAGATGTTCGGCCGTTCATCCGGCGGTTCGTTTCGATCACAACGTCGCCCCCAGCCCAAACCCGGTGAGGATATTCGACACACCATTCATGTCGCGTTCGATACGGCGGTCCACGGCGGCAAGGTAGCCATGAAACTCAGCGGACCCGCCGGCAATGAAACGATCGACGTTTCAATCCCCAAGGCTGTGGCCAACGGAGCCAAGCTGCGCGTGCGCGGTAAAGGACAGCTTTCACCCAACGGTGGTGAACCAGGTGATCTGATTCTCACCGTGCGAATTGGCGAACATCCCTACTTCACACGTGATGGTCTGAACCTTGAGATTGATGTGCCCGTGTCGATCGATGAGGCGGTGTTCGGCACCACGGTCGAAGTGCCCACCCTCGCCGGACACGCAAAACTGAAAATTCCCCCCGGCACCAGTGGTGGCCAGCGACTTCGCCTGCGTGGTGCCGGCCTTGAAAACACCAAACAAGATAAGGGCGACCTGCTGGCGTGCGTGCGCATTGCTGTTCCCACCGATCTGACGGACGAGCAACGCAATCTGCTGGCCCAGCTTCACGGGAAACTGCCCGACGCACGTCGTGATGTGAACTGGCCACGCTAAACCCCATTGGCCCCATACCCACTTCGCCGGTAACCTAATCAGCAGGTCATAACGGAGACACATCATGCATCGGGCTGTCTTCCTCGATCGCGATAACACGATCATTCATAACGATGGCGACCTGGGTGATCCGGATCAGGTCAAGCTTTTTCAAGGCGCGGCCAGTGCCATCGCATCTATTCGCGGTCTTGGATTCAAAATCGTGGTCGTCACCAATCAAGGGGGCGTGGCGCGTGGCAAGTACACTGAGGATGATGTCGATGCCACCAACCAGCGCATCGCTGAACTGCTGCATGAACAAGCCAACGGTGCCCTGGTTGATGCGTTTTACTACTGCCCTTATCACCCCGATGGCAGTGAGCCGCGGTATCGCAGGGAACATCCCTGGCGCAAGCCGCAACCGGGCATGCTGCTTCAGGCAGCGGAAGACCTGAACCTTGATCTGGAACTGTGCTGGATGGTTGGCGATGCCCCACGCGACATCGAAGCTGGCATCCGCGCGAACACACGCACGATCCTGTTGTCTGATCCTCATCGAGCCAACGAACTCACCGAAGCCAACACCCCAGATTTCTACGCACAGAACTTGATCGAAGTGGCGCGTATCGTCGCTCAGCACTTGAGGCCGGATCGAGTGGATTCATCCGCCGTGGAACACTCCCCCACCGAAAACTCGCAGGACCAGACCGCGCCGCGCCCCGGCGCCACCTATCCAGCAGTGCAAGACCTGGGCACCACGCGATCCACCGGTAAGCAAACCAAGCCCACAGCGCGACCATTCAAGCCCTGGGCGATACAACCCATCGACCCGGCTGCGACTGATGCAATCGAAACTGAAAGCGAACAAGAACCTGCCGTTGACTCCCCCGAACCTGCCACACCAACCACCGCGGCACCGGCAATCCCAGCGAAGCCAACAATCGAGGAAACATCCCTGACCGACCCAGGTTTGAAAAGTGTGTTGAACCAGATCGCGCGACACCTTAAACACCGTGAAGCAGCGCACGGAGAGTGGTCGCGTTACAAGACGTTGGCGATTGGCGTGGTACAACCATTGGCTGGCGCTGCGGTGGTCTTCGGCCTGGTAAGCATTGAACAGATCGTGCCATGGTTGCTGGGTGCGATTGGCCTGCAGTTACTCGTCATCACGTTGTTGATACTGCACGGACAGGACTAACCCTTCGTATGCCCATCATGTCCGATGCACCACAAGCAACCCGTCGCCTGTTGGCCGTTCTGCCCAGTTGGGTCGGCGATGTGGTGATGGCCACACCCACACTTCGTGCACTGCGTGAACTGTTTCCAGAAGCGCACATTGCTTACCTCATCAAAACATACGCCAAACCCATCATCGATGCTTGCCCATGGGGTGATGAAATCATTGACGATGCGGAGCAGGGGTTATGGTCGTTGGCAAGTAAGTTGCGTAAGGAAAAGTTTGATACCGTCGTGCTTCTTCCCAACAGTTTCCGCAGTGCTTTATTAGCACGACTGGCTGGCATTCCGCGACGAATCGGCTATGCGCGAGACAACCGCGGGTGGCTGCTGACCGATCGACTAACGCCACTGAAGGACGGCCGGCGTTTTGTTCCCGCCCCCGTGTTGAACTACTACCTGAAACTGGCAGAACATCTTGGCGACAGTTCCCCGGACACGCGCATGCAACTGTTCACGCGTGAAGAACATGATACTCAGGCACGCAGCATATTGGCTGAAGCCGGTGTAACAGACAACACATCTCCATTGATGATGCTCAACCCCGGGGGCAGATATGGCCAGGCGAAGCTCTGGCATGCCGAGCGTTTCGCCGCGGTGGGTGATCATTTCATCGAACAACACAACGCAACCGTACTGATCAACGGTGCACCGACGGAGCGTGCGGTGTTGGATGAAGTACACCGCGCAGCAAAGCACAAGTTCATAGATCTTCCTGCGCTCGGCGGAAATCTCGTGTTGCTGAAAAGCTTCATTCAACGATGTGACCTGATGATCACCAACGACACTGGACCGCGTCACATCGCCGCGGCGCTCAACGTTCCAGTTGTCACCATCTTTGGCCCCACTTGGCCGGAGTGGACCACCATTGATTTTCCCGACGAGCGCATCGTGCGGGTGGATGTTCCGTGTGGCCCGTGTCAGCAGAAAATCTGCCCGATGACCGAACGCATCTGTATGGATCGCGTGACGGAACAGATGGTGATTGATGCAGCGAATGAGTTGCTCCAAGTTCGCATGGGGGAGCAAGCATCATGAACATCGCGGTGGTCATCGAAAGCTATCAACCCTTCGGAGGCGGCAACGAGCGGTCTACCGCTCAGATTGTCGATCGCCTGGCAAGCAGTGGCCACCAGGTCACTGTGCTGACCAATCGTGGGCCAACTCCCCCATCCCCCGGAAGCAAGGATGGAACGAACCACAAAATCGTTGCGGCCAACGGGCCAAAGACATCCAGTGCCATGGGATTCAAGCGCTTTACACGTTGGGCAGAAAACCAATTGGCTGTGGGTGAATTTGATACAAGCATCTCGATGACGTTGGCGGTGGCTGCGGATGTGGTTCAGCCGCGTGGGGGAACGGCGAAGGAAACGCTGGCCCGCAATATCGCCATGCGACGAACACCACTGGCGCGGTCATTCAAACAAATCGGTATCGCGCTGAACCCAAAGCAACGTGCGTTGCTGGCTGCGGAAAAACGGACGTTGCAAAGTACCCGCACCAAACGAATCATCGCGATCAGTCAGTATGTGTACGACCAGTTGCGTGTGCACTACAACGTGCCTGACAAAAACATCGTGATGATTCCCAATGCCGCCGCCATCACCCCGATGAGCGACGAGGCGCGGCAGATCGTGCGGCAGAAAGTGCGCACCACGTACAACATCAAAGATACCGATGTGGCCATGCTCTTTGCTGCGGTAAACCCCAAGCTCAAAGGACTCGATCCATTACTTCTTGCCTTGGCGAATGTGAAGCAAACAGGCCATACACCCATCCTTCTCGTGGCGGGTACCATGGCATACCGTTATCAACGACTGGCCGATGAGCTGGACGTGCGTGATCAACTGCGATGGATCGGACCCACGCGGCAGATCGACAGTCTTTATACGGCCACAGATGTCACCGTGCATCCCACTTACTACGATCCATCCAGCAAAGTCGTACTTGAGTCACTGCTTCACGGCGTGCCTGCGATCAGTACGGCCTACAACGGTGCATCGCAATGGATTGTCGACCCCACCGGTCAATCATCGTGGTCAAGTTCCCTGGTTAATCAGCAAATAGAAACTGATTCCGTCATTCAACCTGCGGGGCGTGTGATTGATTCACCGGACAACATTCCAGCGCTGACCAGTGCCATCATTGCCTTGTGCGATTCAGACGAACGTGAACGTTGCATCGCAGCGACACACCTGGTCGATCCGGTACTCGATATGGATAGGCATGCGGTGTGCGTTGAGTCGGTGTTGGCCCAGGTGGCTTCAGTCGATTGACACGCCGTGTAGTTTCATGCGGCGTAGGTGCAGTCGTGAAGCCAACTCGCGCATGTCGGTCACCGAGTCAGTTTCGTCAACAATTTCAACCCCAAGCAACGTCTCGATCACGTCTTCCAGGGAAACGATCCCCTCCGTGCCACCGTGTTCATCAACCACGTGGAGCAGTTGCTCGCCCTCATCGATGCAGCGCCGCATGGCGTCGGCTACACTAGCCGTTTCCGGGATGACCGGCAATTCGCGTGCGAATTCAGAGAGCGGCTTGTCATCATGCCCCGCCCGATGTGCACTGAATAACTGGTAGCGATGCACCTGTCCCACCAGGTCATCGGGGCCGTCGCCATACAGCGGAATGCGGGCAAAGCGAAGTGAATGCGCATCATCGATCACCTGCCCCACCGTCGCATTGGCCGGCAACATAAATACCACTTTGCGAGGTGTGAGCACATCGCTGACGCGCACATCACGCAGGGCCAGCACATTGCGGATCAAGCGTGTTTCCTGAGGGGCGAGTTCGCCGGCATCGGCCGCGAGATCGGCAATCGATGAAATTTCCTCGCGGCTTACCTCATGATTTTTCGCCCCACCAGCAAAAACTCGGCCCACCACCTCACACAAAATCACCAACGGATACAGCACGATGATCATGATTCGGATCGACCATGCGGTGAACCCCGACAGCGCCTTGCAGTGAATCGCACCAAGTGTTTTGGGCACGATCTCCGAAAATAACAGAATCAACAGTGTGACCACTGCCCCAACCACGCCCACCCATTGCTTACCAAAAACAATTTGTGATTGCGCGCCCACGCCCACCGCGCCGACCGTATGTGCGACCGTGTTCAACGTGAGGATAGCCGCCAACGGACGGTCGATCTGATCCTTCATCTGTTGCAATCGCTTGCCAGATGATGAACCTTGGTCCACCAGC
>JANQFT010000562.1 GCA_028277685.1 Phycisphaeraceae bacterium | reverse complement strand
GTGATTATCGTCGGCAGTGTGATGGGCGGGTTTCTCGACATGGTGCGGAACGCCGGCAAGAGCGTGATGGGAGATGTGGTCATCACCGCAGGGGAGAGCGGCATTCGTCACTACGATCTGATCATCGACGAGATTCAGAAAACCGATGAGGCGGCGCTGGCCACACCGGTGATCACCACCTACGGCCTGCTGAAACTTCCAGGCGAACGCATCAGCTACGTCAGCGTGTATGGCATCCGCGGGCGCGAATACGCCAACGTGACTGATTACGGCAAGACGCTGTTCTGGTCGGTCGAGCGCATCGATGATGAATTGAAGATGCAAGTTGACCCCCGGAAGTTTGATCCGCAGGTGGCGGGATTGGACTTGAAGATGAACCTGGCTCCGCCGCGCAACGAGGCGATGCCGGGCATGGTACCGGGCATTGAGATCAGCCCGTATAACTATCGCACACAGGATGGCACGTATGAGTTCAGCCCGTCCATCATCGCGATGACCGCCACGCTTACTGTGGTACCCGTGGCTGAAGGCGGTACCATCCTCCCCGAAGAGATCGACCCCAAGGCCAACGAGTTCGCCATCGTCAACGAATTTCACTCGGGGTTCTACCTCGTTGACAGCCAGCGCGTGTACGTGCCGTTCGAGCGACTGCAGAACATGTTGCTGATGGAAGAGACGGCGAAGGTCGATCCGGCCGACCCTACCAAAGTGATCGGCACCAACCCCGCAAGATGCATTGAAATCCATGTGGCCGGAACCCCCCGAATTGATAGTGCAGCACTTAAAGCGGCCGTCAGTAAAGCCTACGACCAAGTCGCTGAAAAACACGATGACCTGCGTTCCAGTGCCGGGGTGACCATTGCCACCTGGCAGGAAAACAGTCGGCGATATGTCGAGGCGATCGAACACGAAAAAGGTTTGCTCACTGTTTTGTTCAGCATCATCAGCCTGGTGGCAGTGGTGATGATCGCGGTGATCTTCTACATGATCGTGCTGGAGAAAACGCGCGACATTGGCATCCTGCGCGCCATTGGCGCTAGCCGCATGGGCATTGCCAACATCTTCCTGTTGTACGGCCTGGTCATCGGGGTGATCGGCGCGGCTTTGGGTACCGCCCTAAGCTTCGCGGTGGTGTTGAACCTGAACGAAATCCACGAATGGCTCGGCACCACGTTCGGCATCGTGATCTGGGATCGCAGTGTGTACTTCTTCGATCGCATCCCCGCGCGGATCGATCCATTCGAACTGATCATCGTGCTGAGCGTGGCGATTGTCGCCAGCGTAATCGGGGCGTTGGTGCCTGCCATCAAAGCGGCAAGGGTGCATCCGGTTGAGTCTTTGCGATATGAGTAGGAAATTTATGAACCACCAAGGCGCCAAGGTCACCAAGGAAGACTTTGGTTGCAAAAATATAGAAGCCCTTGGTGTTCTTGGTGCCTTGGTGGTTAAATCTGAATCCTGATGACCAACGCCGACCACAACCTGATCGTTCGCGTCGAAGGCCTGCACAAGCATTACCGCATGGGCACCGAAGACCTGCACGTGCTGCGCGGGGTGGACCTGAGTGTGGCCCAAGGCGAGTGGCTCGGCGTGCTCGGTTCGAGTGGTTCGGGCAAAAGCACATTGCTGCACCTGATCGGCGGGTTGGATAAGCCGGATGAGGGTTCGGTCTATTTTCAGAACGATAACGTTTACGCCATTGGGGGGAGCAGGCGGGATTACTTTCGCAATCAACACGTGGGGTTCGTGTTTCAGTTTTATCACCTGCTGCCGGAACTGAACGTGGTGGACAACGTGCGCATTGCGTCGATGATCGGCCACGGCGGCGGCGGACGTGAACGTGCCCGCGAACTGCTCACACGCTTGGGCCTGGGTAAACGCTTACGCCATCGGCCCAATCAACTGTCCGGCGGTGAACGGCAACGCGTAGCCATCGCGCGGGCATTGGTGAACGAACCGGATGTGCTGTTGGCGGACGAACCCACGGGCAACCTGGACAAGGCCACAGGGGGTCATATCCTCGATCTGTTTGCGGAACTGCATGCTGAGGGGCAGACGATCGTGATGGTCACGCACGACCCGAGCATTTCTGAACGGGCGGATCGCATGCTCACACTGGAAAGCGGAAAACTGGCTTATTAAACAGTTACTGATTTTTTAATACGCGTTCCCGGACTGTGAGCGGGGTTTGAGATGATCAGACCTTGTAATCCTCCGGCCAGCCACTACATTTGTGCCACTTGTTTCCGGTGCCCACTGCTGTTTTTGAGGCCCGGGCCCCTGCCTGCCTTGTTGAATGGTGTTACGCCCGCCTGCGAGATTTTCTGTGAATGTGTCCGACCTGTTGCCGCTCCATCCGGATGGTTATGTGCGCTATTGGCTGATCGCCGGACCAACCGAATCACCGCATGACCCGGGCGATCTGGAAACGGATCTGGCCATCCGCGAAAACGCGATCGATCCCACCATTCTGCCGGCGCTCCCGCCCCCGGAAATGGGATCAGGTGAAACCGGACCGGACGACATTCCATGGCAATATCACGATGCCAAGCACAACGTGTTTGCCGAATGCTCGGGCTTCTGGCATAACCTGACGAAACTGAACACGTTTTTCGCCACCGAACTGCATG
>JANQFT010000463.1 GCA_028277685.1 Phycisphaeraceae bacterium | reverse complement strand
GACCCGGTCGATGATGAAACCAGCTTCGGCATTTCGATCACACCCGAAGGCATCGGCGGACGCGGCAAAGTTCAGAACAACCCGTTCCTGCAGTAGAATTCTGCCATGCCAACATCAACTCCCAGTGTGACCAAACCGCTTGGATTCCGCGCCGCCGCCGGAACGTGTGGAATCAAACCGTCAGGTTCCAGCGACCTGGCGATGATCGTGTGCGATCACCCCGCCACGGCCGCGGCCATGTTCACCACCAACGCCGTGGTGGGTGCACCGGTGACAATCGGGCGCAATCACATCAAGGGGGGCAAACTGCGGGCGATCGTGTGCAACGCGGGCATCGCGAATGTGGCCACCGGAAAACGTGGGATTCAGAACGCCATCCGCATGTGCACCACGCTGGCGGACGCAGTCGGTTGTGATCCGTATGATGTATTGCCCACGTCAACCGGCGTGATTGGTCACGCGCTACCGATTGAGAAGATCACCACCGGCATCACGCAACTGGTGCCGAGGCTGACGCGCACCGCGCGGATGGACACCGCCACTGCTCGCGCCATCATGACCACCGACACGAAACCGAAGAGTGCACTGCGCACAATTAAACTCAACGGTAAATCAGTGCACATCGGGGGCATCGCGAAGGGGTCGGGCATGATCGCACCGAACATGGCGACAATGCTGGTGTTCATCACCACAGATGTTGACATCACCACCGCCCCACTTCGCAAAGCGCTGCGCGATGCAGTGAACACCGATGCGAGCCTGAACCGCATCAGCGTGGATACCGATACGTCCACGTCCGACACGACCGCGATTCTCGCCAGCGGATTAGCGGGCAACCGGCGCATCACTTCGGCCAGCGAGGCCGGCTACGCCCGTTTCGGCGAGGCACTGACTGACCTGTGCCAGGACCTGGCGTACCAGGTCATCGCCGATGGCGAAGGGGCTGAGCACGTGATTCGGGTGATCGTTGAAGGAGCGAAATCGCAGGCACAGGCACTAACCTGCGCTCGCGCGATTGCGGATTCGCCGCTGGTGAAAACAGCCGTGCATGGAACTGACCCGAACTGGGGTCGTATCGCCGCGGCCGCCGGACGAAGCGGTGCAACCGTCGATCCGACGAAAATGACCATCCGCATTGGCGACACGACTGTTTACCGCAAAGCCGAACCGGCGAATTTCAATGCGGGTAAAACTTCTCGATTGATGAAGAAACCCGAAGTGGTGATCCGCGTGTCGTTGGGTTTGGGTCAAGGTCGCGTGGAGGTATTAGGGTGCGACTTGAGCCGCGAATATGTGACGATTAATGCGGACTACCATACATGAAGAACTGGGAACTCGGAGCGTGGAACGCAGAACTTCTGTGTGATGGGGTGTAGGATGTGACTGTGAGTGATACCGCGATTTATCTGGATAACAACGCGACCACGCAGCTAGCACCCGAGGTGTTGGCGGTGATGCAGCGTGCCCATGAGGAGCTTTGGGCGAACCCATCGAGTGTGCATCGCGCGGGGCAACAGGTGCGGCAGCAGATCGAACTGGCCCGTGACCAGGTGGCGCAATTGATCGCGTGCAAACCGCGCGAGATCACGTTCACCAGCGGGGCCACCGAAGCGAATAACCTGGCGTTGCGCGGCATCAGTGCGTTGCGTAAAGGTCGGCGCACGATCCTCACATCCGCCATCGAACATGCCGCGGTGCGCGAGCCTTGCGAGCAGATGAAGCATGAAGGTTTCACCATTCTTCATGCACCCGTTTCGACCGACGGTGTGGTGGATGCGAAGGCGCTTGCCGCCCTGCTCGAGCAACATGCCGATGACGTAGCGCTGGTTTCCATCCACTGGGCCAACAATGAAACCGGCGTCATTCAACCCATCGAAGCGATTGCCGACGCCTGCCAAGCCAAGCGCATTCCCTTCCACACCGATGCCACGCAGGTTCCCGGCAAACAACCGATCGATCTGGCCACCTTGCCGGGTGTGAGCGCGTTGTCACTTTCTGCTCACAAGTTCCACGGCCCGAAAGGAACCGGAGCTCTGTTTACCCGATCGTCATTGCGACTTACCCCGCAGATCATCGGTGGACCGCATGAACGACAACGTCGCGGCGGGACGGAAAATGTCTCCGGCATCATCGGCATGGGCGAAGCGGCGAAGCTCGCCAAAGCCTACGTTGAATCCAACGGCCCAAACCGTGTTGAACAGTTGCGCGATCGGCTTGAGCACGCTTTGTGCGAAGCGGTGCCTGAAGCACAAATCAATTCCCTCCATGCACCACGCCTGCGTAATACCACCAACATCGCGTTCCCGCAGTTGGAAGCTGAAGCCATCATCATTCTGCTCAGTGAACGCGGGGTGTATGCCTCGGCCGGTGCGGCGTGCAGCAGCGGTTCACTGGAACCCTCAGCAGTGCTGCTGGCCATGGGCATTGAAGAACACGTGGCCCACGGTTCCATTCGACTCAGCTTGTCGCGCTATACCACGGAAAACGAGATTGATCGCGCGATTGACATCATCCCCCAGGTAATCGCCAAAATTCGTCAGTCGATGCCTCCACCTCCGCCCTCGGAAGTTCGACAGAGTGTTTGAAGCCGGTAGGTCCGGGCCTGCCCAGACATTTCGTCATGGTGTGGGAACACGTCCGGGCAGACCCGGACCTACGTTCACTCATCACTTTCCCCATCACCCTCGCCAAACAACGCCCGGCCGATGCGCACGATGTTCGCCCCGCATTCGATGGCCACTTCAAAATCGTTACTCATGCCCATCGAAAGAATGTTGAACGCATCGCCGGCGTCGCCACGTTTGCGGATGTCTTCGAACAACTCAGCCCCACGTTCAAACACCGGGCGAGAATGCTCGGGGTCGTCACTGTAGGGGGCGATCACCATCAACCCGCGCACCTTCAGGTTGAACATGGTGTGCATCTGTTCGATCAGGTGGCTGACCGCGGGCGGGGCGATGCCGTACTTACTTGCTTCGCCGGCCACGTTCACCTGAATGAGCAGTTCGGCTTCGGTGTCGTGTTTCTCTGTCTGGGCTTGCAGTTCCTCGGCGAGTCGCAGGCTGTCAACGCTGTGTACCAGCTTCACCAGGGGGAGGACGGCCTTGACCTTGTTGCGCTGCAGATGACCGATCATGTGCCAGCGCACCACTTCGGGCAGGTCGGCTTTCTTCGATGAACTGAGCGTGCGGTGGCGGTCAAGAAATTCCTGCGTCATGGCCACGCGCTGGGTGAGGTGCTGGACGCGGTTTTCCCCCAGGTCCTGGTGGCCCATTTCGACAAGTTGCCGAATGTGTTCGGGGGTGGCGTTTTTTGTCACCGCCACCATCATCACGCTGTTGGGCGAACGCCCCGCGCGCTTGGCGGCTTCGGCAATGCGATCGGTAACCTGGCGATAGCGGTCGCGCAACTCGTTCCGTGATGCCATGTGAGGCGACCTCCGTGCATACGTGTCTGTGAAGATGGCAGGATAGAGAAGATGCCTCCATGAAACAAGCGCACCGCGGTGTGGGCCCGCGGTGCGCTGTGGGGTGTTTTTTCGGCGATGTCAGTAGTCAGGTGTGTTTACTGATCACCGTCGGTTGGGCCTTAGCTGCTTTGTCCGCCGCGACGACCGCGTCGTTGGCCATTTTCGTCACCGCCACGACGATTCTTCATCTTCTCGCGGGCCTTGTTGCGACGTTCTTCGTGCATTTGCTTCATCTTAGCGATCTGGTCATCGGTCAGGATGCCGTCGAGCTTGCTCACCAGGTCGTCGAAGCTGGGGCCGCCTTCTTTCAGTTGCTTCATTTCGTCTTTGGCGGCTTGTGCGGCTTCTTGATCGCCGCTCTTCTTGGCTTCCTTCATTTTTTCCTTGGCGGCCTTGAACGCGTCTTTGTTCTGCTCACGGTACTGCTTCACGGCTTCGCGATGGGCTTGGAAGATGGGCTTGGCTTGTTCGATCTGCTCCGGGGTGAGGCCGAGCTTTTCGCCGATCTTGCCTTTACCACCTTTACCGCGCTTGGCCTTGCGTTCTTCATGCATCTGCCTGAGCTTGGCGATCTGGTCGGCATCGAGAATGCCTTCAAGATCACTGATCACTTCGTCGAACTTCGGACGGCCTTCGCCGAGGGCTTTCATTTCCGCCTTGGCGGCTTCCATGGCCTCTTTGTCGCCGGCCTTACGAGCGGCTTGCATCTTCTCGCGGATGGCCTTGGCCTTCTCCTTGTTCTCGCTCTTCCACTGCTTGAAGCCTTCGCGGTGCGACTGCATCACTTCCTTGACCTGGGCTTTCTGCTCTTCGGTCAGGTTCAGTTGAGCGAACGGACCTTCGCCACCGCCACGCTTCTTGCGACGTTGCTGGTCGCCATCTTCAGCAAACGTGGCCACGGCCGGGGCCAGGGCGAACATGAGTGCCAACGCGATCAGGGTCATTCGATGAGTCATTTCGGTACTCCTGTACACGAGGGTGTTAGGGGGCTTTCCGTTGCCTTCACCGGTCCAACGCACGGCGAGGGGGTCTATTGCATCATCGTCGCATTCAATTGTCGACTGATCGTGTAAACCACCTTGTCGGCCCTGCGGCAACCGTCTAGGATTGCTCGTAAACCTTGTTGATTGCACGAGAAACGCCATGGAAGATCAGCCCCTGCCCCAAGCGCCAACCGAAAATCAGGCTCCGCAAACGCCTCCGCCTTCTCCGCAGGAACAGGCCCGCCAATCAAATCCACTTCCCGGGGTCAAGCACATCATTGCCGTGGGGGCGGGGAAAGGCGGCGTGGGTAAAAGCACCATCAGCGTGAATCTGGCGATCGGCCTCGCCCGCGGCGGGACGCAGGTCGGCCTGCTGGATGGCGATATCTACGGTCCATCCGTGCCCACCCTGCTGGGCCTGCACGATAAGCCCACCGAAGGCACCAAAGACACCCTCTTCCCGTTCAACGTGCACGGCATCAAGGCGATGACCGTCGGCAAACTGGTCGATCCCGAAAAGCCTCTCATCTGGCGCGGCCCCATGGCGCACAGCGCGTTTTCACAACTGGCCCAGCAAACCGATTGGGGTGAACTGGATTACCTGATCATCGACCTGCCGCCCGGCACCGGCGATGTGTGTTTGACCTTGGCTCAACTATTGCCGCTCAGTGGTGCGATCATCGTGTGCACGCCGCAGCGCGTGGCGCAGGATGATGCCCGCCGCGCGATCGGCATGTTCACCCAACTTGATATCCCCGTGCTCGGCTGCGTGGAAAACATGAGCTATTTCGTGGGCGACGATAACAAGGAGTACGACATCTTCGGTAAGGGCGGCGCATCCCAGATGGCCATGGAAATGGGCGTGCCCATCCTGGGTGAGATTCCCATCCACATGGAACTGCGTACCAATACCGACGCTGGCGATCCTCGAAAGAATTTTGAAGGCAACCCGCAGTTGCGCGATGAACTGGAAGCTTTCGCTCAGCGCGTGATCAAGGAAGTGGACAGCCGCGCGAGTGAACAGCCGACGTTGCGTGTTTCGTGATGTTGCAGGGCGGCCTGCTGAAGCGGACCGCACCGGGACGGGTTATTTCACGTGGCAGCAGAGAAGGTAGTGCAACCGGCAACAATGCTGTCGTAGCGGATGTGGGAATCAATCCACAAGCTTACGGATCACCGCATTCTGCATCTCGCGCGCGGTGACCACTTCTTCCACCGTCACATGATCCGCTCCAGCCTGTGTGGCAAGCATGCCTTTACTGAGATAGTTCGCCCGTGCGGCGATGAAGATGTGATCGTTCATCTGGCGCGCCAGACGGCAAGCCTGCACCACTGCTTCCTCATCCGGCACCGTCAGCACCAATGCGTCAGCCCGGTCAACCCGCGCTTCACGCAACACCGCTTCATCACTGATATCGCCGCACACAAAATGTTCGACCTTATCATCTTCAGCCGCGATATCGCGAGAATTGATATCCACCACCGTCACCCGCATGTTCCAGGCATGCAGCATCTCTACCACCGCCCGACCCACCGGACCGTAGCCCGCCACCACGATATCACGATCATTGACTGCACCTTGCTGTGTCATGGTCCCATATTGTAGCGGATATCGAGCAATGCCTGCTATTTGTTAACCCCCGATCGTGAACACGACGATATTGTTAATGAATAACCAGTTCCTTTTCGCGGGGCGCGCGAATGTCCGGGGTAACTGAACGGAAACCATGGTTGGCGTCTCACCGTGTGGTGCTCAAAGCCTCAAGCGGCACCATCCACTGTCTGTGCGTGATGCTCGACCGCGAAGGCGACGCCTGGACCCGCTTCGACTGGCTGCACCATCACCCCCCCACCTTGCGGCGGATGACCGATGACCACTGGGCCATCAACCGCCACAACCTGCAACTGGCCGGGCGCGTGTACGTGATGCACGTCGATCCGTTGAATACACCGGACGACCTGGCCGCGTGATATCACGTAGGTTCGGGCCTGCCCGGACGTGTTCCCACACCGTGACGAATGTCCGGGCAGGCCCGGACCTACACCTTACACCGTGATCTGTGATTCGCCGTGGCTGTCGATTTCTGCCTGTGCCTGTTTGATGAACTCGTCCAACGACAGTGCGCCGAGGTCAGCGCGAACACGATCGCGAATGCTGACCGTGCCAGCCTCCTCATCACGTCCGCCGACGACCAGCATGTAGTTCACCTTCATGTCCTGGGCGACTTTCACCTTGGCGTTCACACGTTCGGATGAGTTGTCCAGCGTGACCCGCAGGCCCGCTTCCTTCAGGGCATCGTGCACTTTCGTGGCGTAGGCCATGAACTTATCGCTCACCGGCAGCACGCGCACCTGTTCAGGTGATAACCACAGTGGGAACGCGCCGCCGCAGTGCTCGATGAGGATGCCCATGAAGCGTTCCAACGAACCGAACGGCGCGCGGTGGATCATCACCGGTTTGTGCGGCTGGTTGTCATCGCCGATGTACTTCAGGTCGAACCGTTTGGGCAGGTTGTAGTCAAGCTGCACGGTGCCGAGCTGCCACTCGCGGCCGATCACGTCTTTCACCTTGAAGTCCACCTTCGGGCCATAGAAGGCAGCTTCGCCAAGATCGACGCCGAAATCGAAATTCATTTCTTCGAGCACTTCGCGCAGTTCCATCTCAGCACGATCCCAATCGGCAGGGTCGCCCACATACTTGTCGTTCCGAGGATCGGGATCGCGCAGCGATAGTCGCACGCTGACATCTTCAAAGCCCAGCGAGTTGAACACGTACTGGACGAGTTCGATACACGCACGGAATTCATCCTTCACCTGATCGGGCGTACAGAAGATGTGGGCATCGTCCTGTGTGAAGCCGCGCACGCGCGTCAGGCCGGTCAGTTCACCGGATTGTTCCCAGCGATACACCGTACCGAACTCAGCCATCCGCACCGGCAGATCGCGGTAGCTGTGCGGATCGCTATCAAATATCCGGCAGTGATGCGGGCAATTCATCGGCTTCAACAAATACTCTTCATCACTGTCACGCAGTTGAATCGGTGGGAACTGGCTGTCCGAGTAGTATGGATAGTGGCCGCTCGTTTTGTACAGATCGATCTTGCCAATGTGCGGCGTGTAGACGATGTCGTAACCGTTATCGAGCAACTTCTGCTCCAGTGATTCCTCCAGCAGATTGCGCACCATCGCTCCGCGCGGCTTCCACAGCACGAG
>JANQFT010000423.1 GCA_028277685.1 Phycisphaeraceae bacterium | reverse complement strand
TTCCATGCCATTCGGATTCTCCAACTGGGCTGGCCACATGTGGCAACCTGAGTCACTGGTCATCGCATTCGTGGCGGCATGCTTCGTGTTCATGCTGTCGTTTGTCGTGGCGATGGCGTATCGGCGTTACCTGCGATGCGGTTATGGCCAGGCGGTCGGGTGGGCGTGGCTTGCTTCGGCACTGATGTACGGTTGCATTATGTTACCGCTTGTGCAGGGATACGACCTCGGCGGTGGTCCGCTTGGCGCGCTTTCTTTACTGGCGCGAGGACTGGTGTTTGTGTTTGCGGTTCCGTTTGCAGTGCGGCAGTTTCGTATGTGGTTGTTCGACATCGCCAACGAACGTGAACGTCGAACAGGCTCTGCAGGTTTTGGTGCGGCCTTCGGTTTCGGCAATATCCTCTGCATGATCGGCATCATCCTTTGTGGATGGATGGGCTGGTGGTTATCGCCAATTGTGCTGACGACTGGTGTGGTCGGACTTGTGTTGGCTTACCCGGCAGTCAACACATTGGGCGAGAACATCGGATTGGCTGAACCACCCACCCCTGAAGCGCCAACGAACCTGAACGAGGAACGAGAGCGCGTGATGGCCATGCTGGAAGATGGGCGCATCACTGTTGAAGAAAGCAAGGAGTTGTTGCAGGCGCTCGGGCAGACGATCCCATCGCACCGGACCATGCG
The DNA here is from genome assembly GCA_028277685.1 of Phycisphaeraceae bacterium. Classification (GTDB taxonomy): domain Bacteria; phylum Planctomycetota; class Phycisphaerae; order Phycisphaerales; family Zrk34; genus JANQFT01. The sequence continues at coordinate 2,195 of JANQFT010000423.1, read as the reverse complement.
CCCGCTGATGGAGCAGCATCGATTGTCCATCATTGGTGCGGCAGTGGTACTGGCGGCGTTCTTCCTTCCTTGGTTTGGAATCAACCTTGGGAATGAGATGAACCGCATGACCAGACAATGGATGCCCCAGTCTCAACGACACGCAGAGCAGATGGACATGCTGCGCAGCACGGTGTTCGATTGGGCTGGCATGAAACTTCAGACACCGACCGCCTATATCCACGGCGGCGACATCGGACGCGGCATGGGTTGGATGGTGTTGGCCGCATCGATTCTTGCCGCCATGGCCATGTTCATCAGCCTGTTCCCTTCTGTCGAACCGAACGTGGGCAAGCTGATATCGCTGAGCCTGCTTGGTGTCGGGTCGATCCTGGTGATGTACCTGCTGACCACGGCCTTGCGGCATATTCACATCGGCATCATCGCGGTGGCGGTGGGTTATGCATTCCAGTGGATCGGTCTGCTGCGCAGCGGGATAAAGATGCCACAATCGCCACCTGCACCCGCGGTGGTGTGATAGAAACCGAGAACCACCTCAAGGCACTTCGATCACCCTGTCTTCATTCATCGATTGATCCACCACCAACGTGCCTGCACTGGGCATGAGTAATTCATCGATATACAGGTGCTCACCCCCGCCCCCGGAAGATTCATCGGGACGGTAGTACGCGGTGAGTTGGGTTTTGCCATCCGGCGCGGTGAGTACGCAGTTCGATGCGCCGCCGTGGATCAGCACACCCCGCGATTCGTAAGGCCCGGCGAGTTCATCTGCCGTCAGATAACCCACGCAGCAACCGTTTTCACCACGCGTGGTGCACATCAGGTAGTGCGTGCCATCGTCACCCACCAGCAGATGCGCCGCTTCGATGATGCGGCCGGTCGTGCCTTCCGCTTCGCTGGTCAGCGGTGTGATCCAATCGACTTCATCCGCCCGCACCACAGGTTCCGGGCTGCCCACCGCATGAGTCAGGTCGTTGGTGAGTTTCTGCACGTACAACGTTTCGGTACCGACGCTGGTCCATTCATCGGTGAAAAACAACCAGTGCGTGCCGCCGGGATCGGTGTAAAGATGCGGATCGCGGAAGTCGCGGTCGTCCGGCGTGATGGGGTTGTAGGGCGCATCAAAGAACGGCCCGAGTGGTGAGTTCGCCACGGCAACACCGATGCCTTTGAACCCCGCCTTGCTGCCTGCGCTGTAGAACATGTAAAACCGGCCGTTGCGATCGTGCACTTCCGGGCCGGCGAAGTGTAATTCGTTCCATGTCGCGCTGTCGGGCTTTTCGTAGACTTCACCCGTAAACGACCAATTCAACAGGTCGCGACTGAACCAGGCATCGAAGCCTTCCCCATCAGCGCCGCGCGTGGTGCCGTACAGGTAGTAACCATTCGGATGGCGCATGATAAACGGATCACGCAGTGTGATGCTGTTGGGCTGGATGGGGTTGCGATAGACGTGGCGCGGCATCGCCCAACAGTGTCGGGGGAAAACTCACCCAATTCAAGCAAAAAACGCACGTGAGGGGCTGGAATCGGGGATGGGTCAGGCGCTGGCGGGTTCAACTTGCCGTCGATAGTCCAGGTCCGGCCGGGTGAGATGTTCATCCGAAACCGCGCCTTCTCGCCAGCACGCCACCCAATGCTTGGGATGAAGTTCGTACAGTTCGGGGCAGCGCGTGGCCGTATCGCGCAGGAACTGAGCCATGGCGTTCGAGCCTTCGGTATCGAGCGTCTGGAGGATGGGGAAGCGTTCAGCGGGCATGCTCGGAGCGCTATCCGGCGGGGTGAACTGATAGCCTTCCGGCAAAACCGAAGGATCGGGTTTCTGATCGAGAATGGTCGTCAACCGTTCGCAGCGTTCCGCCAGTTTCGGTATCGAGCTGAACAGCCCCCGGGTGTAAGGGTGCATGGGGCTGTTGAATAGATCGACCACACTGCCGTATTCAACCACGCGACCAGCGTACATCACAGCGACCACGTCGGCATTCTCGGCCACCACGCCCAGGTCATGCGTGATCAGCATGATCGCCATGCCGCGTTTTTGCTGCAGGTCGCGCAGCAGTTCGAGAATCTGTGCCTGGATAGTCACATCCAGCGCGGTGGTCGGCTCATCAGCCAGCAACAATTCCGGTTCGCATGCCAGGGCCATGGCGATCATCACACGTTGCCGCATGCCGCCGGACATCTGGTGGGGGTAG
>JANQFT010000353.1 GCA_028277685.1 Phycisphaeraceae bacterium | reverse complement strand
CGATCTTCCCGTACCGTTCGAAGTATTCCAATGGTGGATCGATCGGCGGATGGGGTCGATGGAAGTTTAACTGCATGAAGAACGGCCGGGTGGGGTCGCGCCGTTCGAGCATGTCAATGGCGGCGGTCACGTTCCAACTGTTCGCGTGGAGTGATTGGTCGTGCGTCCAGGGTTGAACGATCTGCGAGTTACTGTTGAGGATCTGGGCGGAGTCTTCGATGAGGCCGTTGGTCTGGCGTTCGAGCCAAACATCGTAATCGCTCTTGAACCCGGGCCAGTGATGGCGTTGGTTGTCGTATAGCGCCATCTGTTCAAAGCCCAGGTGGATGCGCGGTGGGAAGTAGTGCGTTTTGCCGGCCAGCATGGTCTGGTAGCCGCCGTCGCGCAGGCGATGCATCATGGTGCCCTGGTAGGTCCAGGGGATTTCATCGCGATAACCGAATCGGCCGACGGTGTTAGGCGTTTGTCCCATCGCCAAACACGCCCGCACCGGAATGCAGACGGGGCAGTTGGTGTAGGCGGCGGTGAACGTGGTGCCGCCGGATGCGATGTAGTCGAGGAACGGCGTATCGACCACCGGATGATTTAACATCGACAGCGCATCACCACGCCATTGATCGGGGAAGATGAACAGAATGTTAGGGGCTTGTTGATCGGGCATGGATGTTCTCAATCAAGGAAATCGCCGCTGTATTGGATTGATGGCGCACAGTGCTGGTCAGCAAGTAGAATGAGGATGTTCGGTTGGTCGGGCATCGTGATAGCTATTTCTTCTTGGCGGGAGCTTCGCCGAAGATGTTGATCAGGGAAAGATCGAAATCTTCTCTCAGGGGCAGGTCGATCCGCTTGCCGGTGATGCCCGATTGATACGCACCAAACACCAGTTGCGTGGCACGCAGTGCGTGGGCGCTGCTGAGCACGCTTTCGCGATCTTCCCGCAGGGCGTTGATCGTTTCGGCAACACCCACGTCGATCGGGCGACTGGGGGCATCGTCGAGTTCGGGTTGCTGGATACCATCGCCATTGATCAGCACCAGCTTCTCTTCCATCGCCCAGTCGTCGGCGACGATCAGCGTGCCCTGGTCACCGATCACGCGCACGCGCGATTTCTCCGCTGCGGCCGCACCCGACTGCAACGTTCCGATGACGTCATTGGTGAAGTGAATCGTTGCGATGCCACACTTGTCCATCGGTTGGGCGAACACATACTTCACGGTTTCGCGGTCGGCGTTGGCGATGAGCCAGTCGGCCTCAACTTCGCCGTTCAGGTGATGCATCATGTCGTACCAGTGGGTGCCCCAATCGTACATGTCATCGCAGTGGCCGATGATCTGCTTCAGTTCACCGATTGCGCCGTTGTCGATCAACTGCTTCGCCTTGACGTATTGCGGCAGGCAGCGACGCTGGTGACAGAAGCTGAGCTTCATGCCGGCTTGCTCGGCGGCGGAGTGAATGGCGACCGCTTCGCCCCACGATGTGCTCATGGGTTTTTCGCTGAGCATGGCCTTCACACCTGCTTCGGCACATTGCCTGATGGGGTCAAGCCGCACATTCGGACGGGTGACCATGCAGATGAAGTCGGGTTTGGTTTCGCCGATCATTTGCGAGATGTCGGTGAACGCTTTACCGCCGAAGTCATTCACCAGGTTGTCGGCGGACTCTTTCACGATGTCCATGAAACCGACCATTTCGACATCACCTGCCGCCAGGCATGCTTCGGTGAAGGCCGGTCCGCGTGCGCCGCATCCGATGATTGCTGCTTTGATTGCCATGTGGATCAATCCTTGTCCTTGTGTCGTGGGTCGAGTGAAATCACGCCGGCCGGCAATTGGTTGAACGGTCCGGGCATGGTGTTACTGCTTCGATGATTACCATCGATGTCAGTGGGCAGCAAATCGTGTGATTCCACGGTGGGCAGGTGGTTAAGGTTGATAGTCAGGGTGAGTGCATTGATGTCTGTTTCAGCCGAAGCTTCAATCATCGCGCCGTTGGCATCGTGTTGGTGGAATGCCTGCCAGCCCTCCCAATCGAGAAACTCGCGTGGTTCATTGATCTCGAAATGGTGCTGCCGTTTCAGCTTGGCGTAAACGTTGCCGTCGGCCGTGTTGTGCGGCCGCCCGAAGTGAACCCCGCCGTCGCACTGAATCACCAGGTTGTTGTGCAGTTGATGATCGCGGCAAACCGCACCGCGACCGACAGCCACACGATCAGCCTGCCCTAAAGACATATGCATGGCATTGCCTTGACAGTCGATCAGCAAATTGTGGGCGACGATCATGCGGTCGCAATCGTGCTCGTATATGCCATGTCCGCCGGCGGTCGCTTCAGCTCCGGCAGCAGCTTTGAGGGGGGGGCGACTTTTCGAGCCGATGATCATGTTGTGGTCGATCATCGTGCGGCCGACCTTGGCTGCTTCGATGAACACGCCTCCGAAAATACTGCGCGTGTTGATGACCACATTGCCGGTCACGCGCGTGTTGGTGATGCCGAAGTCCAACCAGATTCCTGCCGCCTCAATGCAGTTGGTAACCAGGTTACGACGGTACAGCGAATCGCGCGTCCAGTGCATTTTGATCGCGGCCGATTCCCACATGCGTTCGATTGCATGCCAGCCGCAGCCATCGATGTGATTGTCTTCCACCAGCATGTTGTGCATGGGGTTGGCTGTACCGCAGATGCCGCAAAGCCCGCAATGTGCCACGGTGTTGCGGCGCACGATGTGGTGACCATGGTCGCGATGGTCCGTGATGTGCGGGTGTTGACGGCCGAGGTCGATGCCGTTGGCGTTCACCTGACTGATGGTGCAGTTTTCGATGATCCAATGCGTGCCGCAGGTCGCGCTGAGGGCAGCGCGCTGGGGCCAGGTGAAACCGTCGGCCACTTGCTCAATGGTCAGTCCATCAACATGAATGTAGCTCAGCCCTCGCGCGAGGGGGGCGAATGCCTGCTCGCGCGTGGTGAATTCGAAGGTGCAGGTTGACGGGTCGGCATCGCCAAACAGGCGAACATGAATATCCAGACCGGTCGCCTCACAGTAGTAACTACCGTCCTGCTCTTTCAGGTCTGCTAGGCGACGCACCTGAGTCAGTCGCTTGCCATCCTGAAACACCAGGCCACGCTTGAGCATCAGCTTCCATCGCTGATCGATGGGAAAGCCTTCCAACTCACCGGGCACATCCATGTGGTACTGTGGCGAGTTGACCATACCGAATGGCAGATGTCCGACAAACCATTCACGCGGCAGCGATGCATGCCAAATGGTGTCTGCAGGCGAATCCTCGTGCGAATCATTTCTGGGTTTGTTGATTGACGACCATCGCTGGTGTGTGTGCTGCCATGGTCCTTCGAATACTTCGCTGCCTTTGATGATCACCGTTTCATTCGGTGCGGCGTGATAGCCGATCATGCGGTCTGCTGCTTCGCCTCCGCGGGCCGGTTGAACATGCTCGCGGTAGACACCTTCGTGGATGATCACGCGCTCGCCGGGTTTTAGTACCTCGGCTGCACGCTGAATGGTACGGAAGGGCGATGCCTCGGTACCATCATGAGTATCGTCTCCGCGCTTAGCACAAACGTGATATGTGCCGGTCCACTGCGTTTGATTCGTCCAGAATTCAAAGTGCTTGCCATCGGGCAGAAGCACCTGCTCGGCGTTCATCGTCGATCCTTTCGGCTGAACCATTGGGTCATCACGTCAGCCGCTTTCTTACCATAAATCGTAAAACCTTTGTTGCCCGCCGGGTCATCGACGAATTGGGTGCGATGGTTGTTTTCATCCCATTTCCACCAGTACAGGCCAGCCCACCAGGGTTCGTCCCAGAACAGGCGGAGGACTGCCTCCAGGTATGTGGCTTGTTCCTCGGGGTCGTAACCGCCATCGCCTTGCCAACCTGCCGGATGCATGCCGCCGCCGGTGCTGCTGGTGCAGCCGATTTCACCGAACATGATGGGCTTACCGAGCAGCTTCGCCATCTTGCGGTAGGCTTCGCGCTGCGGCTCGAGGTAGGCCATGCGCTCTTCCACGGTGGCGTTGAGTTTGTCTGCCGACTTGTGGTAGAAACTGGTCCCCAGGCAATCCAGATCGCGGAACCAGTGGTCCTCTTCCTCCTGCAGTTGTTTGATGAATGCCACCTGATGCGTGTGACTGGATGTGACCGGCCCATCGTAAACACTGCGCGCCACATCCAGCACTTCACGCCACCGCTTATGCATGGTGGTGAACTGGTCGACTTCACTTTCCAGGCTGTACATCTCACAGTGATAGCGCTGGGCGATCTTCGCGTAATGCTTCGTGCGGGCGCGCATGACACGCCACCACGTTTCCCACCGCGTTGAGCTAAGCCCGGGAATGCGTGCACCGTTCGGGCGATCTTTGGGAAAGCGGATGTCAAGGCGGCCGTGGCCATCCCAGCATTCGATCATCGGCCGCAGGTGCACCTTCATCCCACGTTCGTGGATGTACTCGATGGTATCGACCAACTCCAGGTCGCTGGGTGTGTTTTCGAAATCACAGAATTGCCGCGGGTCGACCGGGCTTTCCATCATGATGGTGGGCACCACGCAAACCCAATCGATGTTGAGTTCGGTCATGCGGTCGATTTCCTGTCGGCACTCAGCCGTTTCCCACTCCCCGCGTCGGCGGTAGAAGCCGAACGTGACACCGCGATGAATGGTGGTGGGAGTTGCGAGGATGTTGGGGGGGCTGGTCACTTCGTGGGTCATGTCTCATTCTGCCTGAGTGAGGGTGATGGTGTTTTGATCGTTCGTGATGTCTGCTTCGTGCGTGGCGCCATTGATGATGAACTGATACGCACCGTGAAAACCACGGAAGCGTGCGTTGCCATCGCCATCGGTGGTTATGCTGGTTTGTGTTTTCCAGTCGTGGTTGATCAGTTGATCGAGCACGTCGTATGCAGGTTTGGGGGAGAGATCTGGACGAATCAATCCACCCTCAAACTCACCCTCATTGCCGAAGGCGTTGCCGTCGGCCATGTTCCACCAGACGATCGCATCCACCGCAGGATGACTGAACCACAGTCGGTAGAAATCGCGCACCAGTTCTGCTTGAATATCTTCACCGTCTTTGAACGTTCCGCCCGACCCGACGGTGATCTCACTGATGTGAATCGGCAAACCGAACTGGGCGTAATGATCCAGCACGTTCAGTTCATGCCCGGGACGATACTCCAGTTCCAGCAGGTTGCGCGTCACCTGGTGCAACTGCCCCCACACGTGGTGCTGCATGCCGATGCCGTCGATGCGGCAACCCTTGTTTCGCAGGTTTTCGATCAACAGGTGATACGGGCTATGTTCATACTTGAACTGGCCCCACGCGTAGCCCTGCGCTTCGTTCACGAACAGGCGATCATCGGGGAACAGTTCGTTCGCCTGCAAGTAGCACCATACACCGTAATCACGCGGCAAGGTGGGACTGGCCATGCCGTACTGGAAGAATTCATTCACCACATCCCATGCGTCGATACGGCCGGCATAACGCGCCGCCACATCTTCAAACCACTTGCGGATATGCGGCCGCCATTGCTCCGCGTCGTCCGGCAACCATTTCGGTGGGGTAAGGCCGTTGTTCGTTCCCCAAAAAAGATTGTGCCCCTTTGCCGTGATGTTGTTTGTTTCGCACCAATCCAGCACCACGTCTACCGGCGGACGGCGGTATCGTGGTTCACTGTCTGCATCGAAACGCAGCTTACCCGGCTCCGGTTCGTAATCCGGCCAGAAACAACCTGCCACCGTGTAGTTGAACAACTGCACGTAGCGATCATGCCAGAGCTGATTCTCACGATCGCTTTCGTAACCGCACAGCATGAAACTGTTTGCCCCGAAGTGGCAGGCGTGCGACTGCTGCACCGCCTCGATACCCACCCCGGCAAGCGCTGCGCCTGCGCGGTCGGTCACCTTCACTATCACATCCGATTGCCGATGATTACGAATGCCTTGGTCGATGCGATCACTGACTGGTTCGACCAGTTTGCGCCATGCGCTCACTAATTGTTCGCTGGTTATCTCAGTTGAACTCATTATCCGACTCCCTGACCTGTCAATGCGCCGTGGCGGCGCAGGAATGATTCGATCTCGCGGGACTGTTCAGGCTTCGCTCCCTGCACGGCCAGGTGGAATCCACGGTTGGTGCCCAGGGCGTCGGCCAACGCATCAAACTCATGCAGGCGATTGGCCGAGACGAATAACTGAATCAACTTATCTGCACTGAGTATGCGCCGGCACAGGTCGGTCCATTCCGTCAACGGCCTGCTCGCCATCGCTGCGCCCCAAATCCACTGGATGCCGTCCAGCCGGGGCAATGACAGTAACGCATCCAGATGCCGCACGGCATCGGGGCCGTCCAGGTGATAGAACGATCGGGAAAGACGTTGCGTGTAAGACTCAAGTTCGGGTTTGACGAATTGCTCGAACATCGCCGGTCCAATCGTGCAGCACAAATCGCTGACCAGGATCTGGTAAGGCTCTGCGCAGAAGATACCTTCCCAACTGGAGTAGCCTGGGTTATGTGGCTTGAGAATGCGCTCTACTTCCTGGAAGTAGTGCCACGATGCTTGATGCGCTTCGTTGATCAATCGTTCAACGTGCTCGGGCGCATCGCACATGTCCAGTTGCAGTTGACCCTCGGGGCGAAACACGGCCAGCACGTCCAACATGCCCCCGGTGCACATGCCCACCTGTACGCGGCCCTGCCAGTAGTCGGCTGCCGCCTGACAGAAAGCGATGTATCGCTGATGCCAACGATTTTCCGGGTCGACTGCCAGTTGAAGTTTTTTGATCGGCTCCATTTCAGGAACTGAAAGCCAGGTGGTGTTCTCGTCGGCTTCAAGGTCTGACCCCAACAGCGCCGCGAGAAACGTAGCTCCGAAGTTCGCCCACACACCGGGATAGGCATCGCCCAACAAACGATAGCGCTGTAGCTCCATGTCCCAGCGCTCGACGATCGTTTCGGCAGGCACATCATCGTCGTACCGTGCGGCGATGGGGTAGTAGGGCAGATCATGCTGCACCTGATCGTGCGGGACGACCGGCACGCGCACATCGACCAACGGCCCATCCAGTTCACGTTGCCACCAGCTTTGTGTGCGGCTGATGAACCGCTTCCACTGTGCTTTGTCCCATTCGACTGACATCACGTGCCTCCCACGTTGGGGTACCAGTCGGGTCGGCGGGGGTCGGCGTGGAAGCGGGCGTAGTAGTCGCCCACTTCTTCATAGTACTTCTCGTAGCGGGTCATCTTTTCTTCATCGAGGGTCACGCCCAGCCCTGGGCCTTCGGGGACGCGGATACAGCCGTCTTCGTAGGGCATGAGGCCGCCTTCGATGATGTCATCGGTGAGATAGTGGTAGTGCGCATCGCCGGCGTGGGTCATCTGGGGGATGGTCGCCGCGGTGTGCAGCATGGCGGCCAGTTCGATGCCAAACTCCGCCCCGCTGTGCATGGCCACGCCCAGGTTGAATGTGCGACACACCGCGCAAAGGTCTTTCACCCCACGTGGTCCTTCCCAGTAGTGCAGGTCGGTCAGCACGATATCGACCGCCTCCATGCGGATGCCGGGGCCAAGGTCATCAAACTTGTTGGGGTACATGTTGGTGGCGATGGGAATGCGCACATCCCGCCGCACGGCTGCGTTCCCTTCCAACCCCCAGGCCGGGTCTTCGAAGTATTCGATGTTGAGTTCCTCGAGTCGTTTGCCGATGCGCACCGCGGTGGCAACCGACCACGTGCCGTTGGGGTCGATGCGCAGGCCGAACGAATCGCCGAGCTGTTCGCGACACAGTTCGAGCACTCGCGCTTCTTCATCCGGTGGCATCACGCCAGCTTTGAGTTTCATCGCGTTCACGCCGAGTTCTTCGTGCAACTGCTGACAAAGGTCGGCCATGTCTTCGGCACATTCATCATCGCCACCCCCGCCCCCGGAAGTGAACGGTTGGCCGAATGACACCGGTTTGCTCGAGGCAGGTTTGTCGTAGCGCCAGAACAGGTAGGCGATCATGGGGATGCGATCGCGCACCGCGCCGCCGATCAGGTCGCTCATCGGGCGGTTAAGTGCTTTGCCCATGATGTCGAGGCAGGCGATTTCAATCGCGCCGTACAACCGTGCGTTCGAAAGGTAATAGATGCTGCGGAGCACCTTCATTTTGATCACTTCCAGTTGGAAAGGATCGAGGCCGATCAGTCGCGGCTTGAGTTTCAGCAGGGCACCGCGTTGGTCGCCACCGCCTACTTCGCCCAAACCGGTGATGCCTTGGTCGGTGATCAGTTCGAGCACCGTGCGCATCAGGTAGCCCGGATGCACACCGGTGTTGTGGCGTAACTGGCTGTTCATGGGGATGGCGACCGTGCGGACGCGCATGTCGACAATCTTCATCGTTCACTTCCTTCAGATCGTGCGTCTGCGTCTTCGGTGGCTGTATTTGTCGCGACGAGGTTGGCGCACGCATCAACACATTGTTTGAGCAGCTTTTTGATTCGGGGCATGTTCTTTCGGCTGAGATCACCATGCAGCCCCATGAGGGTGACGGCCGCGATCACCCCGCCGTTGGCCGCCCGCACCGGGGCACTGACGGTATCGATGCCGCGCGGGTGAACACCGATGCTGTCGCACACACCGCTACGCCGACACTGTCGAACTCGCCGCCACAGTTCATCCACGGGTTGTTCTTCCCACACGGTTTCGTCGGCCGATGCGATGATGCTGCGAATGTGCTCTTCTGGCCGATCGGCAAGTAATGCCGCGCCACTCGAACCAGTCAGCACGCTGAACTTGGCGCCCACGCGACCACTCACGCCGGTGCGTCGGGGCGACTCCGTGCGATGAATGACCAACTGCGTATGCCCCTGACGAATCGACAGTTTGCACGCCAGTTCGGTTTGATCGGTGAGTACCCCCAGCAACGGGGTGAGGGCGGTGGTGAGTCGGTGAATACCGATCAACGGTTCGACCAGCGGGAGCAGACCGTACGACAATTCATAGCCGCCGCCTTCTCGCGGTCGTACCCAGTCGGCGGCGCGCAGCGTGTTCAGGATGCGAAAGCACGTGGCGGGGGCGATGCCCAGTTCGCGCGCCAACGCATTCATCGACTGCCTGCCGCGACCGGAGGCCAGGGCATGCATCACATCGATGGCTTTATGGACAGCGGGGATTTGGGCGGTTTCACTCATTTCATATTTGAAATATTGAATTTCAGATATGAAAGAGTACCGCGCCGTCCCTGGACGTCAACCACTTATCTGTTCGAACCACGCAAAAAAATGAAATGGTGAGAGTGGACAAGCAGCAGAGCCGCAGGTCAGGGCTGTTTGAGTTTGGCCAGGACGGGATTGTAAAGATTCCACTTCTTATGGAAGTCGGAGCGGGCATGCATGGCGTCGAGGGCATCTTCGCTGACGACATAGT
>JANQFT010000313.1 GCA_028277685.1 Phycisphaeraceae bacterium | reverse complement strand
TTGCGGATGACGTTGCGGTTTTGTCCGCTGAGGTCGACGTCGAGATAGTTGCTCCCGCCGTTGAGCGGGTTGGCGTTGGTGACGTTGGGTGTGCCGGTGCCCGTGTGGGACCATGCGCCCGCCCACCCGCCGCCGGCGGTACTGGTGTAACCATCGATGCTGGTGGACGTATTGCCATCATTGAAATGAAGCGTGGTGACCTGCGCGTGGGCGTGAGCGGTGATCAGGCAAGGAATGAACAACAGGGGAATAGCGCTTCGCAGAGACATCAGCGGCAACCTCGCTCGTGGTGGATCAAAGCAACGGACGCGGCCATGTGTCACTCTTGATTTCCCGGAATGGGCAGAGCGGTGAACAGCAACGTTGCCGCGCGAATCAACGGTACCCCACGTGGCGATGGAGCGTGTGACAAAAATCGTCAATTATTTAACGAAAACCGACACACTGGCTGTGCCGGTCATTCGCGCGCATCGTACCGGCTGTTGCGCTGCAAAAATGTTGTGGATATGAGACAAGTGACAAGGGGACGGATGTTGCTACGGCGCCGCGGGCGGTACCACGTCGAGTCGAAAGATCAGGGGTGGTTCGGCGCGTGTGGTGCAAGTACAGCATGCCGTATTGGCAACGGTGGTGATGGCGGGTGTCGGCCTGGGTGCAGTTTCCATCGTGACTTCAGGTCTGTTCGCAAAAGTCACGATGCCCAGAATTAGAAGGGTAGCCCACTGACCTCCCATGCAAATACCAAGAATGTAGGGCCCATACTGAACAATGGCATACCGCCACCGACTGATTGTGCTGAGAGAGCGATAGGTTCTGTGATCAGCCTCTGAGTATCCGCCTTCTTTGAGGTACTTTTTGATCGCCTCTTTCCCGCCGGCAATGTGGTATTCCATGATCGTCTCGCCTGTGACCTTCATCAGGAAAGCGATTAGAAGACTTCCCATCAATAACACGAAAAACAACAGGACAATCACTGCCTGCGTATCAGTGATGTTGTAATCCTTGCTTAAGAACAGGGAGCCGGTGAAGACGGCCAGCGTTGCCCCATTCAACGTAATCGTTGATTGCACTCCCTGCATCCAACTTGCCCACATGACGTGTAGACGTTCTGGCATCGTCTGCATATTTCGCTCCTTTGGCATGTGCGGCGGCAAACGTGTTTATTGGTTTTGCCACCACAAAGATAACGCAACCACGTACCCGACGCTGCACCCGAGGGCAGACGAACGCCAAACGTATGACTACAATACGGCCAGTGAAATTTAAACTCGGAAAGCGGAACTGACAAACAGCACGCCGCTTTCGGCTGTTTCCTCAAAACTTAGGACTCAATCATGACCAAACGGGCGAAGATTTCAGTCATCGGTGCAGGCGGGAACGTGGGCGCGAGCGTGGCGTTGTGGTGCGCCAGCAAGGAACTGGGCGACATTGTTGCTGTGGACATCCGCAAGGATGACATGCTGCCGGTCGATGGTCGTATGCTGGACCTTGCCCAATGTGGCCCGATGGAAAGGTTCGACTGCAACATCACCGCGACGGATGACGCCGCCGCGATGGCGGGCAGTGATGTGGTGGTGATCACCGCCGGCCTGCCGCGCAAACCCGGCATGAGCCGCGATGACCTGATCGAAACGAACGTGAAGATCGTCAAGAGCGTGTGCGCTGGTGTGAAAGCGCATGCCCCCGACAGCATCGTCATCATCGTGTCCAATCCGCTGGATGCGATGGTGTACACCGCATGGAAGGCGACCGGCTTCGACACGCATCGCATCATCGGTCAGGCGGGTTGCCTGGACGTGGCGCGGTTCAAAACGTTCATCGCCATGGAAACCGGCTACAGCGTGGAAGACATCAACGCCCTGCTGCTCGGCGGACACGGCGACGACATGGTCCCGCTGCCGCGCTTCACGAACATTGCGGGCATTCCGGTGACGCAGTTCATCAGTGAAGATCGCCTGAATGAAATCGTTGAACGCACCAAGAAAGGCGGCGGTGAGATCGTCAAGAAGATGGGCACCAGCGGCTACCTTGCCCCGGCACTGGGTGTGGTCGATATGGTCGAAGCCATCGTGAAAGACAAGAAGCGCATCCTGCCGTGCGCCAGTTACTGCAACGGTGAGTTTGGTGTGAACGGTTTGTTCGTCGGCGTGCCCACGCTGCTCGGTGCAAAGGGCGTGGAAAAGGTCGTGCCCATCGACCTGAACACGGATGAACAGAAGTTGATGGATGAATCGGCCAGTCACGTGGCGGAGCTGGTGGAGGTGGTGAAGCAGTTGGACCCGGAACTGGGTTAACTCGGAACTTGGAACTCGGAACTGGGAAGCGAACACATGCGTTTGGTCATGATGTTGATACTGGTGGGGATGTTGGCGTTGCCTGCGTTGGCAGACGATGCACAGACGGTTGCCAAGCTTCGCGCCGAAGTGGCGGCATTGAAGGCGGAGAACGCGAAACTGAAAGCCCAACTGGCGGCGCAATCGAAAGAAGCGCAGGTCGAAAAGCAGGTACTTACCCAAAAGGTTGAGAAGCTTTCCCAGCAGCGCGATCAGATGGCCCAGCAGGCAGCCAAAGCACGCAAGCAGCAGACGGACACCTTCGTCCTGCGCCGTTTCGATGACAAGACCAACCGGACCACCGTGGCCACGCGCTATCGACAGCTACAGATGACCCGAGGCAGTGCGGCTGAACACTGGTGCAGCATCAGTTTCGACCATGTGGGGCGCACACTCAGCGAAGCGCCGACGTCGATTCGGGTGGAGATTCAAACCGCGTTCAGCGGCAAGCGCTACCAGGACATCGAGCAGGTGAAGTTGATCGCCGATGGCAAGCCCGTCATGTGGCAGGTGACAGATTACGATCGCAAACGCCGTCGCACGATGGGTCGCAACAAGCGCGATATCAGCGATGAATCACTGGTGGCGACGATGACGCGCGATGATCTTCGCACACTTGC
>JANQFT010000311.1 GCA_028277685.1 Phycisphaeraceae bacterium | reverse complement strand
TCCGGTGCGCCGACCTGGATTTGGGCCAGATTGCCGCCGCCGATGAGATCGCATTCGGTGACCCAGATGTGATGGTTGCCGGGCTTCCAGATTTTGACTGCGGGGAAGACGCCGCCGTGCAGCGGGCCCATGTTGCGGAAGCTGAAGCCGCGCACCACCACGTGATGCTGCTCGCTCTTATCCCACATGTTGAACGCCGAGCCCCATTTCTTTTGCACATCGATGATGACCTGCTCACCGGGGTAAGCGCGCACGGTGATGAAGTTTTCCGCATTGCCGCTGCGCTTGAACTTAAGGCTGTGTTCTTTGTACGTGCCGCGACGCACCATCAGGCAATCACCGGGGTGCAGTTGGTTCATGCCATGCTGAATTTTGCGCCATGGCTTGGCAAGCGAACCATCGCCGGTGCTGTCGTTGCCGTTGGTGGCCACGTAGTAGGTCTTGCCCGTGACCGGCGGCGGGGCAAGCGGGCCGTCCATGCGAATCGGCTCGATCTTCGGCCAGACGAAGTGCTTGGTATTCCCCGGTTCAGCGGGCTGACTTCCTCCAGCCAGCGCTTCCGAAGTCCCCGCAAACAGGCATAACATGGTGCAAACAATGGTGTTTAAACGTTTAATCACTTTTCCGATCCTTATTGCAGATTCAGGTTTCCAAGGTCCTCTACAAATTCACGTGGTGAATAAGGAATGCCGCAAGAGTCGCGTAGCCAGATTAATCGACGACTCTGACATTCAGCATCTTACGAATTCTCACCAAAAAGTTGGAACATCGTGGTTATGCGCCAAAGCCTGGTTTGGGCTGGCGCTGCCGTTGCTGGTTTCAACATTCAACTCGCCGTTACATCTTCAGCCGACGAAGTGCGATTGAGCGGAATCACTTCGCGCTGTCGGCTACGAAAGATCACCGTATTGTGCCAACCATGTTTCAAAATTATCGGTTCGAGATTGTTAAACCCGCCGGCAACTTGATGGGGATCATGCGCGTCTGAGCCAATCACGATGGGAACATTTTGTTGCGAAGCCCAACGCAAGATCACTGGGTCTGGGTGGGCGACCTTGAAGTCCTTGAACAAGCCGCTGCTGTTGATCTCCATGCACAGGCCATACTCGTTGAGTGCATTGAGAAACGTACCAGTAGATTCTTCATAGGCGGTTGGGTCGAACTGGCTGACCGTACCATGACAACGCACCACATCCGGATGCGTGATGGCGTCATACCGTCCGCAACGCGCCGCTTTCGTCATGTGCTGCCAGAAAAAACGAATCTTCTTATCGTCCGTGTCCGCGCCATTCTCGGCAAACCATCGTTGGTAGATTGAAAGATGCGGATGAACTGATCCAAGAACGTAGTCGAACTTTTCGCGGCGAAGCAGTTCGTCCATGGCTTCGAGTTCACCCGGTTCGGGAAAGTACTCAGCTTCAATACCGCATAACACCTCAACGCCAAGCTCCTCCCCGAATGTCGCCGCCTCGCGCACAATCTGTTGGTATTCGGCAACCTGATCGAAGCTCATGCGAATCTTCGGGCCGCCGAACGCTTCGGATGCCATGGGAATGTGGCAGGCAAAGCCGAGAATACTCAGCCCACGTTCCGCCGCAGCCTGAACATACTCAACAGGTGATCCCGTCGCATGACCGCATAACGGTGTGTGATTGTGAAGGTCGCAGGAAATCATCATTGCAAGCCAAACACTTTCCGGGTGACGGGGATCAGGGCAACGGTAAGCACCAGGTAGCCAACGAGCCATGCAGGCAGCCCCAATGCGGGTATACCGGGAACGAAACCGAACAGACGGCGGGGCTTAAGACTGAGTTCTGTTTGAATCATACCTTCTGAAGTAGCGTGCTCAATTGATGCTTCGGAACCACTTGACCCAACAAACAATGTGTGTGTAAACCGACCACGTGGAGACGCCATAACCAGATCGAATGAGCCTGTTTGCGCAGGGAGAACCTTCCATGTGACCACACTGACGCGCTCATTGGTCGGCTCAATGCGCAGCGGTTTGATCCAACTATCGGTGCTGATATTTTCGCTGGGCATCAGGTGAACCAATTGACCGGTTGCCGAGGCGGGGTGGTTAAGACGCACTTCGACGTGTTCATGCAGAACCGGTGGTATAAATGGCAGGCGTGCGTAGCACCAGAAGGCCAGGACCGCGACAGGAATGATTGCCCACAACAGTGGTTTGCCCTCCGTGGTCAGCTTCATCAGGCCGATTTGTTTATTCAACGTGCGGTGCCTGGTTAGCGCTTGGCGATCGCGTCGTTGTTTGGCTTCACGCTGTAACTTCTTGAGAACGCGCTGGTCGGCCCGGGCGCGTGTGAGCCATTGTTGATCGGTCGTCCAACGCCGCACCCCAACCAGGAATACTGAGGTAAGTGCCGCCACAGCCAGCAAACCCAAATCGCGCGGCAACAGCAAGACCCAGCCAAACAACCAGTCGAGTGCATGCAGCAGCCCATCATTGATCGTCTGGGCAAATGTCATACGCTCACCTCTGCCGTAACGCCTTTCTGTGCCTCGGACATTTCCTCAGTCAGCAAAACAATCCGCCCAACATTACCGTCCACAGTGATGCGCTGGCCGTCGGTGATCAGACGTGTTGCATCCGGACAAACCACCGCGGGCAGGCCAAAATCCCGTGCGACGATCGCGCCGTGCGACAGCGCACCGCCTCGTTCGACAATCACGCCGTGCACCTGGGCAAACAGGGCTGTCCAAGCCGGGTCGGTTGAATGGCACACGAGGATGGCAGCTTTGCCTAGATCGCGTGCTTCGGTGGGATCAGTAACCAGACGTGCCGTACCGGTCATCACGCCGGCTGAAATCCCTTCACCTTTCAGGATCGAGCTGACGTCTGCATCCACGTGTCGGGGTGACCCGAGATCATCCAGATTGTTCGAGTCGATCACGGTAGGCATATCGAGTCGGCGCTGGGATTCGCGGCGTGTTTTGCGAAGCGCGATGACATCGCGCAGTTTGTTTTGCTGACTTTCGAATGATTGCAGCTCACCCAGTTCCAGATAGAACACATCGCCACAGATCTGCCAACGATTGCCCAAGGCCAACAGCGCCTGGCGGATGAGCTCGTATCCCTGCATCAGATAGCCCTTGGCGTTTTCTCGCCAGGGTAGTAATCGCTGGGCTTCATGGAGTTGTGTCTGGATTTTCTCCCACAACGATAACCCACCACATGCGGCCAGGCGATCAGGTAACTCCTGCTCGACAGCAAGTCGTTGTTGCTTGTTGACCTCATGCCGATCGCGCGGGCTTTGCTGTAGTTGTCGTAATGGTTCGAGCATCTGTTGCAGGTACTGGGCATCTTCACGCCATCGCGGCTGGGCCAGTTCCATTTCATCCAGTGCGCGATGTCCGTAACGTGCGACGAATTCGTCCAGCGTGGTGCGCTTGTGTGCCACCTCGAACAGCAATTGATTTTGTTCGACGGTCATGTCATCGTCCAGACCCATCATCAACCGAAGTGCCAGTTCACGGCCTTCGTCTGGCCCAAAGATCATGACAAGATCGGCGGAGAGTTGTGCATAGGCGAGGCTGCCCAAGAAGCCTGGCTTGAGTGATTCACCGCCGAATTCATCCAACACACGGCGACGACGATCGTTGATCAAGGTAATCAACTGCGCGACGTTCATCGCATCGAGATGCTGTTCACGTTCATGATCGATCCAGACCAGGTAATTCGGCAACACATGATGCTGGAAGTGATCGAGGATGCCTGGACGTAATCGTTTGATGCGCCGGGTTGCGCGGTACATCGACCATAGATTGAGCGGCAAACTTAACAGGAAGCGGTGGTCGGTTTGTTCCGGAGCAAGAACGGTAGGGGGTTGGTCAATCAGCCCGGGTTCGCGTTGCAGGGCATCCAGATCATAGGTCAGGGGCATGCCATCCCAGAAGATGCCGACAGCGCGGTCGGTGTCTGCGAAAATGCGCCCGCCAATGCAATCGAGGAATCCTTCTTCCTGGAAACGTTTGTCTTGTCGGTAGCCCAGATCGCAGTACATCCGGCCGAACCCACCCTGCCCGCGCATGAAACGGCGCATGATGTCCCATGTCATTGGCGTGGGGTGTGAGAGGGTTTCGTCGAGGTTATGTCGAATCCACAGGCGACGTTTACCCTCACTGCGCTCGCGCAGCGATCGGATCATTTCATTTCGTCCGACCTGCACATCGCGCACCACTTCCAAGCCTCGAATGGGGCGTGATTGGAGAATGGCGAATTCACCCGCGGCCCAACCAAACTCCACATCAACCGGCGTTTCGCGATGCGCTTCGACACGTAAACACAAGTCGGCCAGTTCGACAATCTGTTCATCATTCAAGCAACGTGCATCTGGATCGTGATCCGCCGCATCACCAAGAGCCCGAACGATCGATGCCTTTTGACCGGTGACATATTGTTGAATGACCCGCGTGTCTCGATCAACACGGCAATGATCGGGGGTGACGTCACCAGCGACGACAGATTCACCCAAACCAAACGCCGCTTCGATGATCAGGTTATTGTTATCCGGTTGAGCTGGATCGACAGTGAATACCACGCCGGACACTTGGGAGGGAAACATCGCCTGTATGTTGACAGCCGTGCCATTCAGGTGATTGAGGCTGTGTCGTTGCCGGTAGGTGATGGCGCGCGGGGAGTTCCACGAACACCACACCGCTTCGATGCATCGGTGCAACATCTCAAGCGGATCGGTGGGTAAAGGGCAGTCCATCTGATTCGCGAAGCTGCGTTGCAGTGTCTCGTAGATTTGCCTGAAGCGCGGGTCTTCTGCGTGAGGCGCTTCGATGTTCAAGCCACAGTTCAAAAGGGTATCCATCATGCCGGGCATGGATACCGCTGCGCCGGATCGCACAGAAACCAGCAGAGGGCGCTCGCCCTGGCCGTAACGCCTACCGGTGGTTTCTTCGAGCCAGGTCATTGCGGCATCGAGTTCATCAGAGAGCAATTCAGGCCATTGACCGGTTTCGATGTATTGCCGACAACAGTCGATGCTGATGGTGAACCCCGGTGGGATTGGCAGATCAGCCTGGCCCATAGCTGCCAAGCTTGCGCCCTTACCTCCCATGCGATCACGATCAGGCAAGCCGTCGTGAACGTCACGCCCGAACCGCTGAATATGGTGGAAGGTGTTCATCGGTCCGATCCCTCCCCAAGAACAACCAGTCCACGCGTTGTGCCGAGATAAACCTGTCCCGCAGCCGCGACCGGCGGTGTGACAATCTCTCCCCATGATTCATCAAAGCGCAACCAGTTGGTGTGTTTGCCATTGTCCAGGGCAATGCGACGGAACCCGCGACGACCAAGCACGTACACTGACTGCTGATCCACTAAAGGATGTTGCATGACGCGTTTGATGGCACGCTCGAGTTCGCCTGTGCTCGCGTTCAACACGCGCAGCGCAGCATCTGAAGTACGAACCAGAACGCGATTGCCGACGGTAATCAACGGCCACGGTGTCATACTGTCTTGATCCTGCCACCGCAGCTTGCCATCCAGTTCACTCACAGCGAGAACACCACCAGTTGTCGGGGTAAGTATCATGTCACCATAAAACACAGGGCCAGCTGTCGGTTGGGCGGGTAGCTTGATTGCCCAAAGCGTGCGGCCCGAGTGATCATCAAGTAGATGCAAGTCATCTTTCGTTGCCACCGCGATACGATGATGGCGTACCGCAACTGTTCCCACGGGTATGCCGCCATCGAACAGCCAGCTTTGCTCACCCGTATCCGGATGTACAGCCAGCAGTTCATGATCACTGATCAGCAGCAACTCATCATTCAAGTGCAACGCGCCATCAGCATCCTTCGCCAATGGTTTCCGCCACAGTTCGCGTCCATTGTCAATCTGGTACGCCAATACCTGTCGGTCGTTCTGCCCGCGTTGTGCTGTTGTCACGGCCACGATGTGATTGTTCGTGACCGGGCTGTGCATCACACGTAAATCAGTGGAGGTAAACCACACCGGTGAGGACGTGGCTGATTGATGCCGTGGCCACGCTGCGATGCCGAATTGTCCACTAATCTGGATCGGCGTGATCACCATGTCTTCGTGCAAAGCAAGTGGGCCGGTCATCGGACGGGCATCCTGTTGTTCGCCCGGTGAGGAAAGTGGCACAACATTCGAAGGAAAATTCGCGTTGTCGTTACGGCCACCACCACCTGCGCAGCCATGAAATGCGGGCCAAACAATAGCAGGTGGTTGGGTTGGACGGCCGACCGCAAGCAGGCCGTTACTGGGCGTACCGATGTATACGCGGCCATGGGCGACCGTCGGCGAACTGAAAAATGTACCAGCCGATTGTGTACCGGACTGGTCAAGTGCCATCTCCCATACAGGCTTCAGGGTTTGAGCTTCAAGGCAGTGGAGTACACCCGTCACAGTGACAATGTAAACGTGAGCATCCGTCACTGCCGGCGACGCGATGATTGCCGCCCGGGCGTTCCACCGCTGGCGTTCCCGGCCATCGGCATCGAGCATGTACAAATGACCATCGCGCGAACCGAAGTACACACGATCATGGCTCACGGCGATCTGTCCCAGCACGGTGCGTGCGGTTTTAAATCGCCAGCGGATTTGCCCTGATTCCAAGTCGATCGCCCAGACTTCACCTGCCGGGCCAAGCGACTTTTCTGCTGCGGCCAGTTCTGCTTCGGTCGCCCCTTGCTTGACCAACCACTGCAACTGAGCAGGCATCGCCTGTTCGGCGGTGTATACGAAGTTGCCGTTGCCCATTCCCACCAGAAGCAGGCCACGCTGCGGCAGGATGGTTGGGCCTGCGAACACCGGATACGGCGTATCCACTCGCCATAGTTCTTTGCCGCTGGTTGCATCGAGACATGCCACCGCTTGGCCACCCCAACGCCCCATCGTGACAAAAACACGATCACCATGGACGGCGGGCGAACCCGAGGCATCCATGTATTTCTCACCGGGCGCATGCCAGAGCATGCGTGGCTGACCATCATCATCCGGCTCCAGTTCAAACGCGTAATAGCCATCGCGGCCGGCACCGACGAACACCCGTCCGTCTGAGATCACCGGTGAAGATTCCATTTGACTGTTGGTGCGGTAAGTCCATCGTACCGCACCGGATTGACTGTCGTAGATCGTGAGTCGGGCATCGCGCGTTTCATGCAGCCCTTCGCCAACGGCAACGTACTGCCCACTCACCGAAGGCGAAGAAAAAGTCGCACGACGATCTGCAAGCTGCCCCCGCCAAACCTTTTCCCCGGTATGGGCGTTGACACAAAGCAGTTCCCCCGTTCCCGCAGCATCAAACGGCGTGATCCGACTGGTGGTGAACAGCACATAGTCTCCAGCAACCGCAGGTGAGGAGAAGATCGATGCGTTGTTGGCCGGTTGATACTGCCAGATAAGATCGGGTGCAGTGGGATCGGGGTTGCCGGGAACATACCCACGACGCTCCATCCCGCCGCGCATGCCTGACCACGCAATTGCTGATGCAAGGTCAGCCCTGCCGGAATGAGAAGCAAACGCATGGTCCACGGCCAGGTACGTGGCAAACCCAGCGCCAGTGACAATCAGTAGTACAAGTTTCTGTCGCCAGGCCAACCGCACCAGCAGCCACGCCGTGCGCGGCTTGAACATCGTGATCAGAACACTGCCCAGTGCGGTCAACAAAATCGGGAGAAGCGCAAGCAGCGCCTGAAGTGGGCTGATGAGCAGCGGCACCACACCGAGGGTTGTAAGCCCTGCATCTGCCGACCACAAAACGGCATCAATCATGTTTGAGTTGGTGGACTGCATCATCTTTCTGGGAGGACGATCTCGATCGTGTTAATCGGGTCTACGGTAATGGTGTGCTCACGCACCTGATCTGTAGACGTGGAGCGTTGAATGCGGATTTCATCGCCAACGTTGACCAGTGGAACGTGTGTACCAGGCCCAGCAGCTTCAACATGATGTACCATGGGACCGGCGGGCCCGGGAGCAGTTACGGTTGCCGGAGATGCCGACGCATCACCTGCTAACCGTAACCGCAATGCGGGAAGGTCGTACAATTCATTGAATAAACAAAAGATGCGTCCATCATTCAGCACGACAACCAGATCTGCCGCGCCATCACCGTTGAAGTCGGTAGCGCGTGATAGGACCACAGGGATTTCATCAGGCACGCCGGTGAGTTTGAGTTCCCCTTCTTCGGCAAAGACACCGAAGCCTCGATTGAAGTGGTACTGAAATGGTTTGTCGCGCGGTAGGATGGCGAGGTCGGGCCAACCATCGTGGTTCAGATCGGTTGCGACAACCACCGAAGCGCCGAGCGCGGCCTTCTTGCTAAGCCAACCTGAGCCGGCGATGGTGTTTCTGAATGTACCATTCTTTTGATACTCCCAGAGCCTGTGTTGGGTGGGATCATTGACATAGAGGTCAAGGTTTCTATCTGCATTCAGATCGGCAATCGTCACCGTGGCGTTAGGCTGGCTGATCGCGTTGATGCGGACAGCAGGGGCGAAACCATCTTTTTGGCCAATCCACATCCGTCCACCAGCCGTTGCCAGCTGGATCACATCGGGTAAACCATCCCGGTTGATATCCACAACAACCAGTGGTCCGGCCTGGCCTTCGACAGGCACGCCTGCAGGCATCGGGGTTAGCGTCCAACGCCCCTCGGTTTGCATGAGCAACCTCGGTTCACCTGCACTTGCGATCAGGATTGCTGTGCGCCCGTCAATTACCAGTGGATGCAACGATCGTACGTTTTGTTGTTTGTGAATGGGTTTGGTTGTGGGGGTAAATTTCCCATCGCGTTGTTTGTGCAGATGAATCGTCTGACCGTCCCAGGTAATCAGGTCGTCATCACCATCGCGGTCGATATCAGTGACAGCCGCCAAACGTGAGACATTCGCCTCGGTCAGGCCGTATTGGGATGAGACATCCGAAAACTTTTTGTGACTGGCGATGGCAAACAGACGATCGCCTCCCTTCGCGCCAACATAGACATGCGGCCGCGATTGACCTTGGTACGTCAAACGAACCAGTGCCAATGTAGAAGGTGTGCCGGTTTTGCCGACCTCTATGGTTCGATACCAACTCGTGCCGACGTTCGAGCGCACGGTTGCTTCAGGATTGGCGTGCAAATGAGTCACCATCCGATGCAGGTTGGAGGCGCCGCCGGAATACGTACCGACCATGTTGTCGTTATGACGGGTGATCTGCCACGCTTTTGCGTCGGGCTTGGCCATGAACCATGCTCCACCGACAAAGCAATAGCCCACATTCTCGCCACGTTCGCCTTTACCGCGGAACAAAACACATCGTGCAGACTTACCAACCATCTCGGCCAGCTTTTCGCGGTCTTCGGTAGACAGCGTCCGGGTGGTGATGCGAATCTGCTTTGGCAGATTGCCTTTGATGGCCGCCAAATCTGAAACTTGGTATGCATCAGCTTCGGCAGGCTTGATGGTGCCCACCAGCGCCGCATCCGATCGCTTCACCAGGTCCGCCGGCGTAAATCCGGGGTTGATGAAAGCCTCTGCAGAACCCACCACGGTTATCACGCACGCAATCATGCACGCAATTTCGCTTCGACGGTTCATGGTGTCACATCCAGATTCAGGCGGGTGATCTCTGCAGCCAGTTCGAACAGTTCCTTACTGCGCGGCTGCCAGCGCTGGTCGTGGTCATAGAACGCGGGATGATTGAAGCTCCAGAACACGACGGTCACGTGCGCGGTTTCGCTGATGTAGCCGTCGAGGGCGCGTTGGACGCGTTCGGCAAGAGCGCCTCTCAACCTGCCCGATTGTGCCGCAGCCTGAAGTGCCCGGTAGGCTTGGTCTTCCTGCAGGCCTTCACGCAGCATGGCCAGTCGCTGGCTGCTGTGAACTTGTCCATCGCGTACCCACAGCAGGTTCTTCGTGCCGAAGTCAGGCAGGGCGTGCCTGGCAGGATTGCCCTGACACCACGCCGTACCGTAGTCTGCACCCATGCGGCCGATGCCGGTGTAGCCATTGCGAGTGGCGCGAATGGGGAAGATGCGGAACCCAAACGGTGGGAAGTGACCTTCCAGCAGATGGAACGGACTGTGCCGACGCGGATTAAGCACGTTAATCACACCCTCCGGCCGCCCCCGCCAGCTTGGCCAACATTCCGATTGCGCCGTGACCCACTTCGGCGTGCCCTGATCGCAGTGACCGGCGCGCATCCAACCGACATCCGGCGCCACTTCCTTCAGCTTGCCCGGAAGTTCGGGGTTGGGCGGGAAGTCCCACGGGAAACCCCAGTGCATGGCATCGACCTGACCGCGCTTGGTCATGTGATCGAAAATCTGTTTCGCAACTTGCAGGTAAAGCTCGGGCTGCTGCGCCAGATCGATCGTTTGGTCACCCACCGGGATGGTGGTGATGTTCTTCATGATCTTGCTGCCGCGCCCTACACCCGCAGCCTGCATGATGCCGAAGCTGATGATGCGTGGCTTTACGTGCTTGCCGGCGATGTCGAGATAACGATCAACGATCGTGAAATCACCCACTAGTTTGCCGCCGTTCATCGTCCAGCGAATGGGCGTGTCTTCCTTGTTGCCGCTTTCGGTGAACTGCAGCACGGGCAGGTGAATCACCTCGGCGCCAAGGGTGGCCAGGTGCGCGAAGCTCGCATCGATGAGTTTGAAGTGTTCATCCGACCAAAGCTCAACCCCAGCCGTCTTCGCAATGCCGTAGGGCGATTGCTCGATCCACACATCGGTGGCGAAGTCATTGGCTTTGGGAAGGGTGTAGTTGATGACTTCGGCAACGAGCGGCACGCGCATCGGTTCATGGCCGGCTGCTTCGATGATCACCGCGCCGGTGTACTTGTCCGGGCGGGCATCGGCGGGAATGGCGATCGACACCCATACTGGTTGCAGTTGTTTCGGCTCCAATGATGTCGGGGGGGCTTGGCCGATCTCGTCGAAGAACGAGCCGCGCGGCTTGTCACTATGGTTGCGGCCGCCCTGACGGTAGCGCCACATGGCCAGCATCGTCGGATGGCGATGATTGCCGCCCAACGAAGCCAGTCCGCGGTGGTTGCCCATGCGCAGCATGACCTTGTCATCCAATGGTTGTGCGTGCATGCCGCGAAGCGTCACGGCGTGGGCCAGACGTTGCCCGCCGGTCGATCGTAGCGGTTCGACGCGCAACTTGAGCGATTCGGCACCCTTGCTGCTGCGCAAGGCGATCTGCCCGTTGACAATGGCCTGGCGCGGGCCGACCACTTTCAGCGGCTGAATGTTGCGGCGCACCGGCGCTTTGTCCATGCTGTGCAGACGATGCTGCGGACTGACCGTCCAGACGTCCAGGCCTTCCTCTGCGGGCGCCTTCGGACCTTTCACCTGCAGCGAGATCACGGCGGCATGGGCCGGAGGCACGGCAAACTTTTTGCCTCCGCCGCTCCAGCGATAGCGCCGCTTCATGCCGAGAATCTCCGGGTGCATGTAGGGTGCGCGGGCCTCGATGGCAATCACATTCACGCCGTTCACAAGCACATCCTGCGGAATGGCAAACTTCTTGACCTTGCGATCTAGGTACTCCCCGAAATCTCCATGCTGGGTGAGTTTGGCCGCTTTGTCGTAACCCACAGCCCGCGTCTGCTGAGTGATCGACCCTTCGGGCAGATGGCGACGCAACACCTCGCGCCCGTTGATGAACACACGCACTCCGCCGCGGTAGGTCATGTGCAACTCGTAGGGCTGACCTTTCGCGGCGGCAAAGCTCGAACGGTAGTACGCAGCGCGAATGTTGGATGTGGTGCTCTTAAGGTTGTGATAGCGCCAATAGAAGTATGGCTTGTTATCACCCATCTGCGCCGGACTGGGTCGACCGGTCCAACCGACCGTGTCGAAGTTTACCTTCATCCAGCCGGGGGCGACGGTCTGTGTTGGAATCTGCGCCGCGAACAGCCGCCCGTCTTTCTTCATGCCCCATTCGTTGTTGACCGCCACGGACAAAGGCGAGTAGGTCGACAGGTACGGCTCGGGGATGATGTACATGTGCTGCCGCCAGTCGAAGTCGGCGGCCTTGGTGTCAATGCCGCGCGCGGCAGCGACGGTGGTGGTTTCCTCGATGTAGCGTTCCAGGCCGCGCTCGCTAAGGTATTCATTCAGCTTCTCCTGGGGTAGCGCCGGGTCGAGTTGATCCGGGTGGAAGTCGAGCCAGGCATCCCAGTAACTGGCATCGCTGAGGATGGTGGGTGGGCCAGGATCGGCCTTATTCTTGTCCTTCTTCTCGGCCGCGGCCGGCGAGGCCAGCGCGATCAGACAGACCAGCGACACGGCAAGCGAAAGCTTCTTCGACATGGCAAGTTTGCCCTCAATGTGGAGAGGAGAGGCCAGCGTTTTGGACGCCGGCCAGACCCTTTATCGGCTCAGAAAGTGTTATAAAAACTCCTGTATTTTTCTTGCCGATCGATTCTTAAGCGTGTAAGTTATCTTAGACGCTTAAGTAAGAACTAGCATACCCCGCCCCCGCGCAAAGTCAAGGTGCATTTTCCTTATGCCGGTTACGCAAAGTCACATCGCGAAGAAGCTTGGCATCAGTAGTGTTGCCGTCTCGCACGCTCTGCGGGGGACAGATCAGGTTTCTGAAGCCACGCGTCGCCGGGTGGTCAAAGCGGCGCAGCGGATGGGGTACAGGCTGAATGCGTCCGCCCGGTCGACCGCTACCGGCAGGTTCGGGGCATTGGGGTTTTGCTGCTCGGTCGATAACAAAAAGAGTTGGTATCCCGGGGAACTGATTGAAGGCATTCAGGACGCACTGGATGAGCGCAACCTGCGCCTGACCATGGCCCGCCTGCATGATGATCAACTGACCGACCTGCACAAGCTGCCCAGCATACTGAGCGAGAACTGTATCGACGGCCTGCTGCTGAACTACATTTCCGATGCACCTGCAAAGATGTCAGAACTGCTGGATCACCTGGCGGTGCCGCATATCTGGATTAATGTGGATCACCATCACGACACGGTGCGCATTGACGATGAGGCTTCAATCCGACTGGCGGTCGACAAGGCGATCGAAGCGGGTCACACGAAGATCGCCTACATGCACCTACGTGCTCGTGACAGTCACTACAGCGTGTCGTTACGGTGCGCCGCCTATGAACAATGCATGACTGAAGCGGACCTGTCACCGGTCATCCTTACTGCAGATCAGACAGTGCCGGCCCACGACATGACGCGATACGCACTTGAGTTTTTGCGCATACCCGATCGTCCCACGGCAATCATCACCTATGGCGATGAGGAAGCCGGCGCACTGCTGTTTGCTGCCATGCAAATGCAGGTGGATGTCCCCGGACACATATCGGTCATCAACAGCGGATTTGAATATCAGGTTCCAGTCATGCTTTCGAGTCTGACGCGGGTGATATTGCCTGAACGTCGCATTGGTCGCACAGCAGTCACTGAACTGATGAACAAGATCGAAGACCCTGCGACCCAGCGAACGCCGAAGTTGATTCAACCGAGCTGGCACGCAGGGCAGACTCTCGCATCGCCACATTAGTGCCGCGAACAACATCACGAATTTTCAGCTGGTTCTGCGTAGTAATCAGCTGACATGCGAAGAGAAGTAAGAACACATTCTCTGGAGGATTTGTCATGTTTGAATTTAGGATGAGAGGAGTTCATGGGATGAGCAAGAGGGTAGTTCTGGTGGCTGTTTGTTGTGCGGTGTTGCTGGTCGCGGTGCCGGTACAGGCGGACTACATTGTCGTGGCGAACAGCGCGACCGCGCACCATTCCATCAGCGGCCGCGGCCCCGAGAAGACACTCAACGGCAGCGGCATCAGCGATGCATCCATCATCGAAGATGGTGACGATATCCCTGTCACCTGGCCCACTGTGACCGGCAACTACCTGACTGAATGGCAGGCCAACAAGTCCGGCGGTGGTGGCTGGCTGCAGTATGACCTGGGCGAAGTTCAGGACATCACTGGCCTGTATGTGTGGAACTCCCGCAACGGCACAGCGCGTGGCATGAGGAACGTGACGGTGAAGACTTCTGAAACACTGCCCGGGGATTGGGGCACCGTCGCAGCAACTGGTAACTGGCAGTTCTCGCAAGCCGCCGGAGGAGCCAGGTACGACTTCGCCACTACGCAGACGGCACGGTACGTCCTGCTCGACGCGGCTGACAACTGGGGCGATGGCAGCTTTATTGCCGTCAACGAAGTCCGCTTCATCGGTATCCCCGAACCAGCCTCGACGCTGCTGATGGCCACAGGCGGCCTGGTGATGCTTCGCCACAGATCCTGACCTTCCGGGGGCGGGGGCTGAGGACACTGTGACGATTCACCATTACTCCTTCCGCTGGTCTTACCGGGGCAGCGGAGGATTGAAGACATTTCCATCATTGGCCATATAAAGGAACTCTCCTTTGAAGAGCCGTGGATTCACGTTGGTCGAACTGCTGGTCGTGGTCAGCATCATCGCCTTGTTGATCGCGTTGTTATTGCCGGCCCTGCAGAAGGCGCGCGATACCGCCAAGGTAGTCACCTGTGGCATGAGTCTAAAGCAATTGGGCTTGGCTACGCGCTATTACGCCAACGACTACACCCAGCACGTCCCGCCGCACTGGGGCGATAAGAACGGGGTGATTTCCGCCGGCCGTCGCATCTGGTTCGAGAATCTCGCGCCATACGCCGGACTCGACACCATGGGCCATGGCACGATCGCAGGCCAGTGGAAACGCACCGTCATCTGGGGTTGCCCGGAATGGACACCCACCCAGGCCAAGCAGCAGTTCGGCAGCGGCGGCAACACCTGGAAACGGTATCCCGGCTACGGACAGAACTGGCACATGCTTACCTCACGCAGCAGCAGTGGCGTGCAGAACGCATGGACCGGTACATGGCAAGTCATCGGCAGCGACTACAACGTGCGCGGCCACAACCCTGTGCGATATCCCGACATCACCACAACCGCAGCGCGCGCTCATCTGGGCGATGATGAAGACTACTTCCTCGAACCCCAAGTACCCGCCTATGTGAACTATCAGGTCGACACGTCGTACGTTGGCTGGCACAGGTCCCACCCCGACCGCCACATCGGCGACACCGCGAACTACGTTTTCTTCGACGGCCACGCCGCGCAGCTCTCCATGGACGAAGGCTTGAAAGCGCTCTGCCCATCACGCTAGTCCGCTATGCACCTGTGCACCTTCGCTTAAATCACTTAAGCAATAAGATTCCGCCAGAAGCCCGCCATACACAACGTCATTCTGCATGCCCGGCGCAAACAGCCTGCGTCTGATCGCACACGTTGCCCTATCAATACAAGAGACACCCGTCATGAAACCGCTCACGATCACGTTGGTCTTACTGGCCATATTCGTCACGTTCGCTCGCGCCCAATCGGTGGTGTACGACGCACCGGATGTCAAAGGCACAAGCACGCAGTACTCATGGGGGCAGACGCACGCGAAGATCAACCCCGATGGTCCGGAACTCGAATGGCAACCCACACCCTTCACATTCGAAGCGGGCAAGCGCGTGCGCTACATCGACTTCGCCGCCGGCCGCGATACCAACCCCGGCACCAAAGCGAATCCGTGGAAGCATCATCCGTGGGATGCAAACTGGCAGGGCGATGTGACTGTAGCCAACGGCGTTGACACCTACATCTTCAAGCGCGGCGTGGTGTACCGCGGTTCGCTCGTTGCGAAACACTCAGGTGTCGCGGGCACGCCCATTCGTCTGACTGCTGATTCCGGTTGGGGCAATGGCGAAGCAGTGATTGCCGGCAGCGATGCGGTGGCGGGTCCATGGAAGAAGCTGACCGACGCCGCCGCGCACGGCATCCCCGTGGGAACGGGCACAGTGTGGGTGACTGACCTTCCCCAAGGTACGCAGCCGATGGCGCTGGTTATCGTGCGTAACGGCAAGACCGAGCCGCAGAAGATCGCCCGCACGCCCAACTGGACTGTAACCGATCCCTACCGTCGCAGTCTCAACTGGTGGCGATGGTCGGCAGCCAAGAAGCATTACCCACAGATCACCTGCACCGATAAGAAGCATCTGGCAGGCCAGGATTCAACCCAGTTCGTGGGCGCGACGGTCTGGAGCGATCCGCCGTTTCACAACTTTGCTTGGGATCCGCCCGCGCCGTCGGTCGTGACGGCACACGATGCGAAGGCCGGCACGCTGACGTTTGGCATGAACCATCCGGGTAAGGCGCCGAAGAAGGGCAGCTACTACTTCCTCGAGAACCTGCCAGCGTACCTCGATGAACCTGGCGAATGGTGGCACGACCCCCGGAAGAAGATGGTGTACCTGAGACTGGTCGACGGCGACAACCCCAACACGTTCACCGTTGAAGTCGCGCGACGCAAGGTCATCATCGACATCACGAATCAGAACCACATCGAGATCAGTAACCTGGCCCTGCGCGGTGGCAACGCGCCGGGTACGAAACAGTTCAACTCACGCCGTGAAGGCGCACGCACACTGCCGTGGATGACCCACGAGATGGGCGCGATCCGCCTGCGCGGCAACACGGCACACGTGAACATCCACCACTGCCGCATTCATGACACCGCGCTCGGCATCCAGGGCAACCCGATTGCATCACTCGATCGACTTGACCATATCACCATTACGGACTGCGACATCGCCAACACCGGAGATGCGGCGATCAACCTGACGGCGGGCACACCGTGGCGGCGCGTGCCGATGGGCACGCTCGGGCACATCAGGATCCTGCGCAATCGCATTACCAACGTCGGCATGCGCACGATCGGCAGCTCCACGCAGGGCATCGATGTCAGTGGTGTCGACATCGTCGAAGTGGCCGGCAACATCATCCACCGCACGGGCGGGCAGGGCATCAATGTCTTTTTGGGCATGCCGGGCGGGTCAAATCCCGAGCGAAAGAAAATCGCCCATCGGCCGCTGATCCGCGCGCACATTCATCACAACCGGGCCAGCGATACCTTGATCGACATACAAGACTTCGGTGGCATCGAGTCGTGGGGCTCCGGGCCAAGCTACGTCTACAACAACATCTCCGCTACCGCCTGCGGCTGGATTCGCCACAACGGCTGGTACCACAAGAACCAGACCTTCTATTTCGATCACCAGTACAAGGGATACCTGTTCAACTGCATCGGCTGGGGCATCAAGCGCGAAGACGCGTGGGAAGGCACGATGACTTCGTTCTTCTTCCACCAGGCGCAGGGCTATCTGAACCACGCGTTTCATAACACGGCGTTCCGCTTTCGCGGCGGGCTGTACAAGGGTGGGCGCATGAAAGGTCGGGACACCTACGTAGCCAACCTGTTGACCGACATTCCCTGGGCCTTCCTCGGTCAACGCCATATGCCTAGAGACTCGCGCACCGCGTTCACCCGCAACCTGATGGTCGGGCCAAGCAAGCATGCCTGGGAAGTGTACAAGCATGAGAACTTCCCCACGCTTGACGGTTTGCGCGCCTGGCTGAAATCCAACTATGCGCAAACGACCGATGTCGGCACGCGTGTTGCAGATGCGGACGTGGTTGTCGACCGCGAGAAGCACAACTTCTATCCCCGTCCCGGTTCGGCCGCGATCGACGGCGGGGCGAAGGTGTTCGTGCCATGGGGGCTGTATGCCGTGACCGGTGAATGGGAATTCAACCTGCACCCGGCCGACCCCACCGTCATCCCCGGCAGCAACGAGTACCCTACCGGCGAAATCATGCGTCTGGGCAAATACCACGAGTACCCCACGCACGATCTGGTTGTTTCGCAGGCGACGGCGGCGGACTTCGTCGAAGGGCCGCTCGAACAGTGGATTGCGGGCGCGTTACGTTTCAATGGCAAGCGCACCTGCACACCGTCCAAGCTCGAGAGGGCGTGGAAGTCTACGGACCTCGACATGACGACCAACAACTTTCTGATCGAAGTGATGCTGAAAGTGGACGGCCAGCGCGGCACGATCGTAAGCAAGGATGTGAAGGGCGCTGGCTATCGCCTGTCGCTGCGCAACGGCCAACCCTCTCTATCCGTGACTGGCAGCGGA
>JANQFT010000531.1 GCA_028277685.1 Phycisphaeraceae bacterium | reverse complement strand
GCCAGGCGCCGATGGTCACCCGCATCGACAACGCTTCGGGCACGAGTTTCGACCTGCTGCTGCAACGCGTGGACGGCCAGAGCGGCACGATCACCGGTGGTCGGGTTCACTACATGGTGATCGAAGAGGGCGTCTACACCACCGCTACCCACGGCGTGAATGCCGAAGCAGTGAAGGTGCTCTCGACTGTGACCGACGGCGACCCGGGTATGCCTGGTGTCGACTGGGTCGGCCAAGCGGCGACGTATCAGAACAGTTACACCAGCCCGGTCGTTGTGGGCCAGGTGATGAGCTACAACGATACCCGCTACTCAGCGTTCTGGGCGCAGGGCGCATCAAGGACCAGTCCCCCCAGCAGCAGTGCCTTGGTAATCGGCAAGCACATCGGACAGGACTTCGGTAACCCGACGCGCGCCGATGAGACGCTGGGCTACATTGTGTTCGAGTCTGGTCTGGGCACGCTGGATGGCCAGGAGTTCCGAGCGGGTGTGACCAGCGACACGATTCGCGGCGTTGGCAACGGCTCGTACACGACCGGAATCAGTGGCCTGACCAACCCGTCCTCGGCAGTGCTCTCGCCTGCGGGTATCGACGGCCATGAAGGTGTCTATGGCGTCCTTGTCGGTGCGACACCGGTGACGGCTTCGAATCTGACGATGGCAGTCGATGAGGACGAGTTCCTCGACAGCGAACGCAAACATACAACTGAGCAGATCGCATATGTCGTGTTCGAGGCACCGGGCGCGATGGGCATGTCGGCGCCGATGATGATGCAGGGCGTGAGTTCGGCCTCCAGTGGCTTGGATACCACGGCCGAGGATCAGGAAGACGACGTGTTGGATCTGCTGGCCCTGGTCACGCCGGTGATTGTCCTGTAATTGGAGGAGATCGCCCCGGCGTATTTCACGGGGTGATTTTCATACACAACCCCGCGAGCCGCCTTGACTCGTGGGGTTGTTTTTTGTCATGTGCCCATGGTCGGCGGGAACGACGTTTCCGGTATCAACTCAGAATCTGTAATGGCGTGTGTGGTGTCTTGGTGAGGGAGTGTTAGAGTGCTTCAATGTCGTCTCGTCGATCGTGATGAGGTAATTGATCCGGACAAGCCAGTCGGTGTTGATTAGCCGTGATGCACAGCGATCAAGTTCAGCATCACGTCTTGCATATCATTGCTGGGTGGAGGATCAAGTAGAACCAAAGTGCATTCTCCTGATACACAAGTTTCGTCAGAAAGCCGATGATCCAAGTGATATCATTGCGCACAGGTAAAAGATGACTGTTATCTATACTTGTCGCGAGTGCCTGTATGGCAGTAGCGTATTTCGCTTGGGGATCAATAATCCAGCGACCACCCCGATGAATACCATGGAAGTCGGCTCAGGCACCTGTAGGGCGATGGTCTGTTGATAATCGGCAATGCGGATCAGACTGCCCTTGGCTTGATCGACCGGATCTCCAGAGGAACTGATCAGGCCCGTCAAACGCCATTGCGAACCATCGTACAAGAAGGCGCCGCCGCCGCTGTCGCCTGGACCGGCAATGCCTTCCAGTTCACCAACAGGTTCGCCGGTGATTAAATCAAAGTCATACCGGAGCACGGTTCCCTGGTCAGGTAATGTCCCTTCCCTGATTTCGTCCACCGTATTGGCAAACAGTCGCTTGGTACCCAGTCCACCCGGTCCCCAATGGCCGTCGGCATTGTCATCCACATAGCCGTAGCCGACGGCTTGAAAAGTTTGTCCGAGTTCGGTTCCTTGAGCCGTTGACCATAGCGGAGCGCTGTAGGGAGCTATGCCGTCCAACCGCACGATGGCCAGATCGGCGCCGAAGTCGGCGTATATCGCCTCGCCCTTATAGGTGACGGCATCCACTTTGAAGCGGAACTCATCAGCCGGACGTATAGCGCCGGCAATCGAACCGTCGACCGTGACCTGATGTCGCGCCACCAGGATATGTCGCCCACCCAGGATCGCTGTACCCGAGGAGTTCAACCTGGCGGAGTCGCCGAATTGTCCCACGGCTGGAAATTGCAGCGTTGTTGTGCCATTGGCGGGATCGGCTTTGTTCACATTGGCGTACGCAGAAGCGCTGGTCAGTATGAACAGCGTAGCGAGTAAGCAGACTCGCCGATGATGCATTGCGACCAATGGTTTCATCATGTTGTCTCCCGATCAAGCTGATTATCTGCGATTCTTTCGCACTACAGCGAATCCTCCCAGCCCGAGCAGTATCATGCTGGCGGGTTCGGGCACGATTTCGATGGTCCCGTTGGTAATCGTTGGTTGGATGGTGCCAAAATCCGTTGGGCCATTGAGTGTTCCACTGAGTTTCAGGTCATATGTGCCCGACCAGACACCGGTGGTATCCAAGACGAGCGTAGCCAGCAAGCCGTCGGCGGAGACGGTCGGATTGCTGTCACTGGTGATAGTTGAATCGATAACCAGTTGCGGAAAGCTTTGAGTGCCAATTTGGCCCTGATTGCTTGGGGCAAAGATGGTGCCGGTGAGAATATCAAGGCCGGTAAAGACCGGACCGGTGTTGTCACCGCCGCCCGCCGAACCGCCATCGTTGATTTGCGCTGCGAAATTAACTGCTTGGACCAGGTCACCGCCGGTGACAAAGACGCTGATCGTTTGGTCCGGCGTATTTGCAAGAAGCTGATGAGGTCCCACGTCAATGATCGGTTGCGCTGCGCAGACGCAATTCAACATGAAAACCAACAAGGCCGTCCATGTAACTTTGAACATTTCTGCTCTCCTCATCCACGTGGTTAATAGAAGGCGTATGGCTCGTAGGTAGGAAGCCCCAATGCGTCGCGTTCGCATATACCAACTTGCGCGACTGCGTGTCAAGAATAAAATACAATTCTAATCATTTTGCTCTTGACTTCGCATGTGGATTCTGTTTTACATGAAGACAAAGAAGTGCAATGACCGCAGCCGACCGGCTGTTACCAGGTCATTGGGGAATAAACAGCGTCAGACAAAATAAACTTACCTGTAAGGGGTATGCCATGTCGATTAAGAGCGCGATGTGTCAGCGTATGCGAGATCTGTATCGTCGTCTGATCGGACCGATGAGGTCGGCGGAAGCGGAACGGCGATCATTCGCGTGCATGCGGCACGCCACGGCGAATCCCATCGAGTTTGAAGCGATGGAGCCGCGTCTGCTGTTGTCTGCGGTGGTGGGGCACCATCTGTTCTATAACAACTCGGCCTTCGACGGAAACGATGCCGCTATCAACGCGCTGGACAACGGCGCTATTGCTGTGGACAAGCGCGCGTTGACGGAGCTGGAGCACGCAAGTTTCGAGAATTACTCCAGTTACGACAAGGGCATCAACGGGGTGATGATCGATATTCAGGGCATGAAAAGAACCCCTACGCTTAATGATTTCGTTTTCCGAGCGGGCGATACCGATACCGATCCTTTTGCATGGGATGCCGCGCCGTCACCTACTGGCTTTCAAATCTTTGAGGGCGCGGGTATCGACGGTTCAGACCGTATCGTGTTGACATGGGATGACACATCGGCCGTTCGCAACCAGTGGTTTCAGGTTTCCGTTAAAGCCAGTCGCCGGACCGGTCTAAGTGCAAGTAACGAGTTCTACTTCGGATCGGCTATAGGTGAGACAGGCAATCAGGTGGACTCCACGCGGGTCAATGCCACGGATATGCAGTTGGTCCGCAACAATACCAAGACGTTGCTGGACCAGATTGGGACCGACGATCCCTACGATTTCAACCGGGATGGCAAAGTCAACGCCACCGATATGCTCATTGCACGCAACCACCAGACGAACTTTCTGACGGACCTGCCGTTGATTCAAGCGCCTCTGCAGCCGGTAACGTGGATCCATGCCGAGATCTATAGTCCCAGTGAGTTGCGTTTGACGTGGAACGAGCAGGCGGAGAATGAGTCCGGTTATCGTGTCAGTGCGCGTCGTACAGGAGAATCCGAGTTCAGTGAAGTAAAAACCGTTACGGCGAATGCCATGGGTTCGCTGCTTACTGGATTGTCTGCCGGTTCGACGTACGAGTTCACGGTGGCGCCCTTCGATGCGCAAGGCAACATAAGTAGTGCGTCGCATCCCGTCATTGAAGTGACCATGCCTGAACGTCTGAGTGGGGCTGGCTTAACGCAATGGGCTGTGGCCGTCTTAAAAGAAGATGTGACCAAAGGCGAGGCGGGCTATCTTCTCTACAATGGTGGCCAGATGACGGTTGAGTCCCCACAGGGCACACTCACGCAGGATTATCATGACGAATGGTCCGGCTACACCTATGGGAATGTGCAGTATGCCATCGTTACGGCGGAAAGTCTGGAGACCGCCTTTTGGATCGCATTAAATGGCGATATTACACTGCAAGATTACATATGGCGTGATGGCAGCACGATCACCTATGGCCTCGCTCACGAAGGCCTCGCGTCAGAACCATTCCGTATCGGCTCCTTCGCTTCGTTTTCTGAAACGGCAGGCGAAACGGGCTGGCAACCTCCTGAAGAACCCTTGGCGCCTGAACAAATGGTTCTCTATCTAGAGGACACATACGGGTGGGATGACAGTAAATATAAGGATGCGGATTACGATGACTGGTATTGGAAGCTGGCTGGTTTCCCACTGCCGCCAAGTTCGCTTCCCTCCGATCACATTGTCTCGCAGAAATATACGCGTGTCGATGTGCATGGCGTTCCATTGCCCGATCCCAGCCCGATCGGCGAGGGCGAGACCGACCGTCTGCCGGACATGGCCTTCATTGATATGTATTCACTTTCACCGCAGTTCAGTACCACCGATATTTCAATTCCGATGCCCGGTGGGAATCTGGCGTTGGAGTTCCGCAGGACGCTGTCAACTGGAAAGGACATCGTGCCTGTGGGTCTGAGTTCAAAGGATTACACCGAATGGGCAATCGATACGGTTCTCGGGGAAGCATGGAGCACGAACCTTGGCACGCGCGCGCTGGTGACCATGAGATCGGAACCGGACATAGCCGAAAACATCTATCCTTACGAATTAACCATCATTGATGAGTCGGGTCGCTCTTCACAGTATGTTTCTCTGGCGGGCAATAATTTCGTCCCCGCGCCGCATCATTCGTTCAGTCCCGGCGCGTATCACGGCGAATTGGATGCGACGCAAGCGGATTTTGGGTCGTTCCTGATTCCAAACCCGAGCGGCGAAATTACATTCACCAATACGCACGGTACGAAAGTCACCTACGAGGCCATTAATAGTTATATCGAGCGAGTCGAAGGTCAAGTGATCGAGATGTTCTATCGCGTCAAGGAAATCGTTGATCGCAACGGTGTGACGTTGACCTATGACTACAGCGGTTCTCCGGATCCGACCCTGCCTGTCAGCATTTCCGGAGGCGGACGTGAAATTCGATTTGGCTACAGCAATAAAAAACTGGTGTCTGCTACGGCCATGGCGGAGGGTTCCGGTGACGTTCAAACCTATACATACTCCTATGATCCGAATGCTGAAGACAATTATTTCTTAACTCAAGTAACCAAGCCCGAGGTGCGCAATCCGGCGACCGGCGCTATGGAACGGCCCGTCACCGAATTCACCTATCGCACATCCGCCTGGTATCCCGCTCGGGTATCCATATCCATACTCGGGGGGGGAAGTTTCGATATCAGCGAATGGATCCGTTGGCATACTCCCCAGACGATCAAGGATGCTAGAAACCACGTCACTACGATCGATTATGTGGATCGCCTCAGTCCGGCTGGTATGCAACTGAAATTGACGGAGACTGAATTTATCTATGAATACAAACCCTTGGTGTCCAGCGTGACGACCGCAGATGGCGCCGCCACTTTTTCCGTAGACACGTGGAGCCACCTGGATGTGGATACCTCCGTCACCGATACACGCGGAACAACACATGCCTATGATTTCTCTTTAACCTGGGGGACTGCGCAAAACACTTATGGCATCGGCCAGTATGTTTCCCGTTTCGATCGGACCACCCAGGGAATCGGGACCGTCACCTATCGATTCAGTAACGATCAGTTCGGCGTCCTTGAAAGTGTTACTGACATCAACGGCAACTTGATGACCTTTGATTACAGGGATGGTCCCGCGAATGCGAATAAGGCCAACAACAAACCGGTCAGCAGTACGCTTTCCGGAAAGACCACCCACTACACATACAGCCCTTACTGGCAACAGGAAACCGTAATCGATCCGGCAGGCGTTGAGACCCGGTACACGTTTGATGGGAACGGCAACCGTACAGCGGTAGCGACCAGGGGGCCTGGAGAAACCGCGTGGACTACGACCGCCGCATATTCGTACAACGCCAACGGCACAATGACCCGCAGCACGGATGCCGAGGGCAATGTCACAGAGTATCTTCTTGATGTATACGATTATGTCGAGTACACGATTGTCAAGGGAGATACGGGTGCGTCCGAAGACCTGACGCCCTTGAATGACACCAGCTACTACTCGACCATTGACACTCAGGGCAAGTGGATCACGACCTGGCAGGAAAATGATATTTTTGGAAATGTGATCAAATCGCGCGATGCGAACGGTGACCTGACCACTTACGCGTATGACAACTTGAATCGCCTGGTCTCTGTGACGCGGCCTTACGTGGAAGACCCGGATAATCCCGGTACGACCGCGCAGAGCACTGCGGAGACGTGGTACGACTACAACAGCAACGTCGTCTTCGAAATCGATCACAACGGCAATCAGGTGGCCACCTATTACGATGCCTTCAACCGCCCGACGGTGAAAGTCGTCGATATGGATGGCGATGGCAATTTCCTCTATCGGAATGCACTCCACGAGGCTGCATTTGAACTCGATGACGTCATTGACTCGGCCACAGCATTGAACGGCGTGTATGTTGATAACGGCGACTTGATCAGTCGCTGGACGTACAACGCCGTGGGACTGGTGAAATCGGAAATCGATCCCAACGGCAACGTCACACACTACGAATACGATAACATTCTGCGTCACACCAAAACGATTCATCCCACGGTAGTCCAGCCCATCCAGCCCGTTGCTGCAGGCGATCTGGGTTACGGGATTATGGGCGGGGCTGCCACAAGTGGCATGGCGTACATCATGCATGTGGCCGATGGCATGGACGACGATGACCGATTTGTCGCGCTACCTGACGCCGCCCAGCACTTTGTGCTTGTGCAGTGGAATACCGTGAGCGAGCAGTGGGAATACGACAATGGAACGGGAAGCGTTGCCTTCGACGCGAAGAGCACGGATGTTCTGGTCGCTACGGTGGAATTGAACACGGCTGGCGATTCGGATGAGATCGTCTCCCTGGAAGGCCGGAATGGAGAACTGCATGGGATTACCAAGGGATACATCAACGGTGACCTGGAGTTTGAGGCGAACAAATGGAATGGTGTATATCATGCCAGCAGACATACAGTAGCGGGTAGCTGGTTGTTGCCGCATCGCAATTACGTGACGACACAATCCACAACCACCTACGAATACGGACAAAATTCAGGATCAGGCGCTTTCACGATTTATAACGGATTCACCCCCACGCGCGTGACCGATGCCGAGGGGCACGTCATCGAAACTGTCATCGATGAGGCCTATCGTCCCATTCAAACAATCAAGCGGCTGGACCCCGATGTGATCGAGTCTCATCCCCCGACGCCATTGCATTACTGGTCTTTTGATGAGGATGAGGGTGCCGAGGTCCGGGACATGTTGAACAACAACGATGGCCGTCTGGTCGACAATGCCGATCGCGTCACTGGACAGACCGGCTTTGGCACCGCATTGAATCTGGATGGCGATGGTGATTACGTTCAACTCTCCGAAGATCTTGGCGATGTGCTTGGCTCTTCGGCCACCATGACTTTCTGGATCAAGATTGACCCCGCGACGGTGGGGCACAATGAATACTTCATGGCGCCGCATGTCGCCGGCGTCGTGGTATATGGCAGCCATGATGAAATTTCATGGGGGTGGCTGGATGATGCCGGCAAGATCGGTATGCAGATAGATTGGGACTATGCAGTGAAGAGTGAGTCCGCCATCAACGATGGCGCGTGGCACTTTGTGGCGATGACGCGCGATGCCGTAACCGGCGAAATGCAAATTGTCATTGATGAACAGAGCCCGCAGACGGCAATCGGACGGAGTGGCGACATTCCGTTGCTTTTCCCCATTGATGAGCTGGGACGCAATGCGCGAACCGATGGGGCAAACTTCGACCTTCCCGGCCAGCTCGATGACGTGAGAATATTCGACCGTGTACTTTCGCCGCAGGAAATTACACTCGTCAAGAACAACAACAATGCAGCCGGACTTCCCGATCCCGCGGATGCCTATACGGATGTGGAGTACAATGATGCACATAAGCCGATCGTAACGACCACGCATAACATCACAGTTAATTCCATCGCTCAGGACCGCATTTCGTACACCTACTACGACCGTCTATATCGCCCCACAGTCACGGTGGTCGACATGGATGGTGACGGCACCGACGTGTCTGCGGGTATTTTCATCCACGATGCAACCGATCAGGGCTTGGCTGATGCCGCATTAGACTTCGATTCTGACGACCTGGTGACACGCACCGTTTATGACGCGAACGGAAATGTCATTCAAGCCATTGATCCGCAGGGCAACACCACGTGGACGTTTTACGACGGCGCCAATCGGCCAACGCACGTAACGCAGCCCCTTGGCGTTCAAGCGTATCTTAAGGCGAATCCGGGGAAGGGTTACTCCGACGCCGCGGCTGACCCCAATGCTCTGACTTACACCACGGTCACCGAATATAACGCGGATGGCAATATCGCATTGGTCACGGATGCCAACGGCAACCAAACCGCCACCTACTACGATGCGCGCAACCGCGCCGTGGTGGTCGTGCAGGATCTTGATGGCGATGGTGAGTTCGGGGAGGACCCCGGAACACCAATCGATTCGCCTGGTGATTTGGTCGTCGACGATACGGATCTCGATGGACAGCCCGATGATGTGGTTCGGCGGACCGGCTACGATCTGGCCGACCAGGTGCTTTACGCAATCGACCCTCGCGGCCATCAGACGGACACCCTCTACGATGACGCCTATCGCGTCATCGAGGTTCGCCAGCCGGAGGTCTATGATCCGCGAATCGGAACAAATGATCGTCCGGCAACGTCAACGGAATACGACAACGCAGGCAACGCCATCGCCGTTACGGATCCCAATGGAAACGTGACACGGTCGTTCTATGACCAACTCAACCGCCGCAGCGCACAAACCGATGCCTTGGGCGGTATGCCAGTCGATTACAACGGCGATGGAATCCTTGATCCTGATCCAAGCCATAGCACGACCACGATTTATGATAGTGTGGGCAATGCAGAACAGACGGTTGATCCGCTCGGTCGCGTCACGTGGATGTTCTACGATGAGTTCGGTCGAAGAACTCATGTGACCGATGCGATTGGCGTTGAAGAATATTTATCGGCTAACCCTGGGAAGGATTACGACGACGCGGCTGCGGAAATCAAAGCGGGAATCGTGCCGGTGCGCACAACCATCACCACCTACGATACGCTCGGTAACGTTATTGTCGTAACCGATGTCGAAGGCCGCACCACCTGGACGTACTACGATGTGCTCGGCCGCGCCACGCACGTCACGGATCCGATTGGTGTTGCAGCGTACGGCGGGGATTACGTCACTGTGGACCCTGACACGCTGACGCACACCACACGCACGGTCTACGATGAAGCCGGCAATGTCACGCAAATCATCGATGCGCTGGGTAACGCCACGTGGACATTCTACGATGCCAACAATCACGCTGTGTATATCATGGATGCGATCAGCGTACAGGACTACGGCGGAATCTATGGCGATGCGCTCGGGATGATCGAAAGTGGGAATCCGCCTGATCGAATCCTCCAAACCCAATATGACCAAGTTGGTAATGTTACTCAAGTTACCGATGAACTTGGCCGTATCACCTCGACCGTTTATGACCAACGTAATCTCCCAACGCATGTCACGGACGCGCTGAACAATACGACTGTTACCGCCTACGACTTGTCCGGAAATGCGATCGAAATCACTGATGCGCGAGGCTACACCAATTGGATATTCTACGATCCTCGCAACTTGCAAACGCACGCGGCCGATGCAGTTGGCGTGGTGAGTTATCTGGAAAATCATCCGGGCAACACATATTTTGATGCGGCAGCTGATCCGGATGCTCTGGCCAACACCACAGTCACACAACATGACTTGGCCGGTAACGTCGTCGAAATCACCGATGCCTCGGGCAATCGAACGTGGACTTTCTACGATGCCCGAAACCTGCCCTCGCACGTAACCGATGCGCGCGGTGTGTTGGGTTCGTACGATTTGGCCGTGCCCGATGATCTGCTCTACACCACGGTGATGATCTACGATGCGGTGGGTAACATCATTGAGCAGGTTGATCCGGTGGATATCGCCGTTTCCCTCAATGCACGCAACCGTGCCTGGCTATTCTACGATGCCTTGAATCGTGTGACCCACACAACCGATCAGCGCGGCGTGGCTGAAGTGCTTGGACAGGTCAACTATCATGCCGCCCATCCCGATCAGCTGTCCTACACCACCAAAACCGTTTACGACACGGTCGGTAACGCCACGCAAACCACCGATGCGCTGGGCAACACCACTTGGACCTTCTACGATGACCTCAACCGCATCACGCATCTGACCGACGCACGCGGTGTTGACGACTTCGGCGATAACTACAATAGCGCCAATCCGGACAATCTGGCTTACACGTCGATTACTGAATACGACGCAGTGGGCAACCAGATCAGGGTGATCGATCCCGTCATGCCGGGTGATCCGCTGCCGACTCTTGCCGAACGCAACCAGACCTGGACCTTCTATGACGTCTTGAATCGTCCGACCCACGTTACCGATGCGCGCGGCGTAGCGCAGCACGGCGATACGTACAAAAACGCCGCTCCCGACGACCTGGCCTTCACCACAGCCACCGAATATGACGAAGTCGGTAACATCATCGCCGTTACCGATGCTCTGGGCTTCACTACGTGGACGTTCTACGACGACCTGGATCGCACGACACATACCATGGATGCATTCGTCGTGCAGACCTACCGAGCTATCGAAGAGACCTATGACTACGCCAAAGCGAATCTTGGTAGCGGATCGCCAATCTTTTACACCTCCGAAACGGTCTACGATGCTGTCGGTAATGTTACCGAAACCATCAATGCCCTCGGCCAGACCGCTTGGACCTTCTACGACCCGCGCAATCTGGCGACACACTTCGTCGATGAGCGCGGTGTGATAGAATATCTTGATGTGGACCCCGAAAATAGAAATCACGGCACTGCCGATCCTGACATACTTAACTACACCACCATCGCCGAATACGATGAGTTGGGTCGCCCCATCGAAGTGATTGATCCGGTTGATGACGGTACGCTCAAGGCCGACCGTAACCGGTCCTGGACCTTCTACGATGCCGTTGGCAGCGCCACGCATCAGACCGCCCAGATGGGTGTCAGCGGAACCTA
The DNA here is from genome assembly GCA_028277685.1 of Phycisphaeraceae bacterium. Classification (GTDB taxonomy): domain Bacteria; phylum Planctomycetota; class Phycisphaerae; order Phycisphaerales; family Zrk34; genus JANQFT01. The sequence goes on along the minus strand of JANQFT010000531.1, from coordinate 2,625 downwards.
CGCCTCCGTCACCGATTCCGATACGCTCAATTACACCTCCATCACGGCGTACGATGCCCAGAACCGCGTCGTTGAAATAATTGATCCCGTTAAAGACGGCTCCGCCCGCAGCACCCGCCCACACACCTGGCTCAACTACGATCTCGTCGGCAACGCCACCCACACCATGAACCAACTCGGCGCGCAGACCTACATCGACCTCGGCGACAGCCGCGCCGATGTGGACTGGTCCGCCGCCTATCTGCCCTTCACCACCCGCCAGGTCTACGGTGCGCTTAACCGCGTCATGCAGGACGTCGGGGCCGATCCGGACGGCATTGGCGTCGGCAACGAGAAAGAAGCCCCCGTCACGCAATACAGCTACGACGCCGTCGGCAATCTGCTCACCTACACCGACCCGGAAGATAACATCACCACCTACACCTACGATGCCCTCAATCGCCTGCTTACCGATACCATCACGCTCGACAGCACCGACCGCACCCGCACCAATGAATACGATGCCGTCGGCAACCTCGCTTCCTACATCGACCGCGATGGCCGCAAGCGCATCTACTCCCACGATCCGCTGAACCGCAACACGGTCGAAGCCTGGCGTGATGCTGCCGACACCTCCGATATCAAGCGCATTCAGACCGCCTACGATCCGTTGGGTCAGATGCTGTATCAGATGCAGTTTGATACGCCTTCGCTCGCACCGGACATGCTCTACTTGCAACAGTTCAACGCCGTGGGGGATGTGATTGCTTCGTGGTCCGATCCGGCGGACTTGACCGATCGCGTCGGTGACAAGCAGTTCGGTCGAGACTCGCTCACGCCAGCACAAAATACCGTCACCCAGACCCTTACCACCCAGAACGGCGATACCCTCGCCGTCGCCATGCTGTCCTTCAGCGAAACCGGTCAAACCCCGCTCCACTTCAACGCGAAGATCGAAATCTACGCCCCCAGCGATCTGATCAATCCGCATACCACAATTGACGCTGGATCCACCGGGCTGGCCGAAATCGATGAACTGGTCCTCGACGAATCCGGCACCTGGGAAATCCGCTTCACCACCGGCACCGAACTCACTGAATCCGTCGAGTTCCTCTGGACCGCCATGCTCAATCCCGCGGTGACCTTCACGTACGGCCACGATGAAGTCGGCAACCTGACCACCATCACCGACAGCCACGGCGCCGTCACCACCCACCACTTCAACGCCCTCAACCAGCGCGACCGGTCCACCCAGCAGGATACCGCCGGCCTCATCGCCGACAAACGCGCCGAGTTCGATTACAACGCCAACGGCTGGATGACCGACCTCCGCCGCTACGATTCGCTCGATACCTCCACACCCCTCGCCCACACCACATACGATTACGATGCCCTCGGCCGCATGACCGGCATCGAGCACGATACCGACCTCGACTCCACCGGCGATCTGACCTACGCCTACACCTACGACATCGCCGGGCGCATGGCCACCATGCTCACGCCCGACCTGGCCAGCCCCACCGTCTTCACCCACGATCAGAACGACCAGCTCACCGGGGCCGATCACGATTCGGCAATCCTCGGCGATGAAAACTACGACTACGATGACAACGGCAATCGCGTCCAGGTCGACGGCACGTCCGACTACACCACCGGCGAGCACAACCGCACCACCTTCGATGACACGTACACGTACGAATACGACTTCGAAGGCAACCGCACCCTGCGTTACATCGATGCCGATGCCGGCCAAACCCTCAACGCCGGCGACACCGACATTACCACCTACGAATACGACCACCGCAGCCGGCTCACCGCCCTCAACGAATACGTCGACTACACCAACTACAACGCCGCCACCGCCGCGCTGATCACCCGCTACGTCTACGACTCCATGGGCCGGCGCATGTACAAGTCCGTCGATGAAGACGGCTCCGGCCCGGGCGAAGCGCAAGAATCCTACTACCTCTACGACGGTCCGGATCTTTACTTCGTCTACCACGATACCGACGGCGCTTCCGGCAGTGATCCGGCGATCGGCCACGCCTACCTGCACGGTCCGGGCGTGGACGACATCCTGGCCGACGATAATGAAATCGATTCCAATATCTACTGGGCGTTAAGCGACCACCAGGGCAGCGTGCGCGATGTGGTCACGGGCACGCCGGACATCGGCGATCCGGGCGATGGCGTTCGCGCGCACGCCAATACCACCGGCGTCGGTTACCTGCTCTACACCGCCGAGTCGATCAATGAAGACATTCGTTTCAGCAGCTTCGCCCCGCCGAACAATGCGGAGCATTTTCTTGCGGTGTTCTACCACACGGGCAACCAGCAGTGGTACTACCAGGGTTACAACGGCGGCAACATCGTTCCTTACGCCTTCACGCCACGGGCATCGGACCTGCTGATCGCTTCGGTCGATTACGATGCGAACACGGTGACGAGTCTGGCGGGGACCGATGACAGTTACCAGGGCATTCGTCGGGGTTACGCGAGCGGGGATTTGCAGTTCTACGCTGAACAGTGGGGCGGGCAATCGAGCGCGGGCGATTTCCAGGTCACGGGCACGTGGTTCCGCTCGAACGATGCGGAGGTGTCCAACCACATCGTTTACGACAGCTTCGGGAACGTCGAGCACGAGAC
>JANQFT010000249.1 GCA_028277685.1 Phycisphaeraceae bacterium | reverse complement strand
TCGCCCCACGCCTGTTGACCATCCAACCGATCGATGGCGAAGGATTGATTCTGTTTGCCAGTAACGATACTGACGAGCCGTGGCCGGCCGATGCGACGGTGAACCGTCTGAGTTTCCAAGGCCAGACCCGCGCCACAGCCCAAGCCGCCATCAATGTGGCCCCGCGCAGTACCGTGAAGGTGATGACGTTGGATGCATCGTTGGCTGAACCAGACGATGCCGCAAGCGAACTCCTGTTGGCTCACGCCACCGATGGCGAACGCGCCTGGTGGTATTTTGATGTCGATCGCAACCTGGCCTATCCAAAGGGTGATTTTGATGCCGAACTCAACCGGGAGGGCAGCACCCACCACCTGACCATCACCGCCAAATCGTTCATTCGCGATCTGTGCGTGTTCACTGACCGCATCGATCCGGCTTCAGTCGCCAGTGACCAGTTGATCACGCTGTTGCCGGGTGAAAAAACGACGATCCGCATCACCAGTGAACAGGAATTGACGGTGGATCAACTGACTCAGCCGCCGGTTTGTGTGTGCGTGAACCCGTATGGGCAGGGCGGATAGCCACGATCGGGTCGACTTGACGTCGCGACAGGTCGCCAATACTTTATTAACACACCGAAGGTCTGTTGCCTACGTGATTTGCGAAGCATTTCAGGCCCCATACATCGGTTGATAATTCGGCACGTGCAGGCCGGCTGGCCCGCGTGAACCGTTCAGTCCCGCTTAGACATGAGGCGCGGGACGCCCAGACGGGCGAATAGATTGAAGCCGTAAAATCGGGATTGACAAAACCACCGTTCTTTTTAGAAGTATGCCATGTCGTTGGGTTTGGAAGGACCATCAAACCATAGCCAGCCGCGAAATGTCCCGCGGCGGTGGCTGTGTGATATGGGTATGCAGAACGGCTAGTCCCGGCCAATCCATTCGTTGACGTGTCCACCACGTCATTCTCGCGATGCCATATCCCCCCTGTTTTGGGGATCGGTCCGGCGCAGGTGCTTTCAACCCGCGCTGCTGTGCGATGCGCCAGGCCAGATCTGTCGCGCTTCGCCAGCGGGATAGAAAGGGGCTCGTTATGAGCAGTTTTGTTCTCACCCCCGTCGTGGCAGCCATCACCGGAGTTCACGTGATTCTGGCTGCCATCGTTGCCTTGCTGGTTGGCGCTGGTGGAGCGTTTGTCCTGATGAAGATGATGGGCGGCAAGGCCGTCAACGCCGCGAAAGATGAAGCCGGCCGCATAGTCAACGATGCCAAGCAGGAAGCCGACGTCCTCAAAAAGCAGATGGAACTGGAAGCCCGCAACGAGTTGATTGCCCGTCGTGAGCAGTTCGAGAAGGAAACCAACGAAAGCCGCAACGAGTTGAAGGACCAGGAACGGCGACTGACCAAACGTGAAGACAACCTGGATCGCAAACTCGATGTGCTTTCCACCAAGGAAAAGAACCTCGACGATCTGGATGAGAAGATCAAGCAGCGAGAACATGCCGTCGAACGCAAGGAAGGCGAACTGGACGATGTACTCGCCCAGCAGCGAGACAAGCTGCTGCATATCAGCAACATGAGCGAGGAGGATGCCAAACGCACGCTCCTCGAACGTATCGAAACGGAGGTTCGCCACGAGGCTGGCCAAATCATCCAGCGCGAAACGTCTAGGGCTGAAGAAGAAGCCAAAGAAACTTCAATGAAGATCACCATTCAGGCGATCCAGCGCTATGCCGCCGAGCACACCGCGGCTCACACGGTCAGTGCCGTTGACATTCCTTCAGACGATATGAAAGGTCGCGTGATCGGCCGTGAAGGCCGCAACATTCGCGCGTTCGAACAGGCGACCGGCGTGGATGTGATCGTGGATGATACGCCCGGTGTGGTGGTTGTCAGTTGTTTCGACCCGGTGCGTCGCGCGGTGGCGGCTGAATCACTGCAGAAACTCATCGACGATGGGCGTATCCACCCCTCGCGCATCGAGGATGTGGTCGAGCAAACCCGTCAAGACATCCAGGAACGCATCGTCCGCTACGGCAAGGAAGCCTGCATCGAAGCCGGCATTCAGGGTCTGCACGGCAAGATCAGCGAGATGATGGGGCGACTGCACTACCGCACCAGCTACGGCCAGAACATCCTCAGGCACGCACTCGAAGTGGCGTGGCTGTCGCAGGTGATTGCCGATGAACTGGGTCTCGATGGTAACATCGCGCGTCGTTGCGGGTTCCTGCACGATATCGGTAAGGCCATGGACCACGAACAAGAGGGCGGTCACCCCGCGATCGGCATGGAATTTTGCCGAAAGTTCGGCGAGAAGGAAGCCGTGCTCAACGCCATCGGCGGTCACCATGGCGATATCGAAGCCACCACGCCCTACACCCCGATCGTCGCCGCTGCCGACGCCATCAGTGGCGCCCGCCCCGGCGCCCGCCGCGAAACGCTCGAACGCTACATCAAGCGCCTGGAACAACTCGAAGGGATCGCGACGGCTGTTCCGGGTGTGCGAGAGGCCTACGCCATCCAGGCCGGTCGCGAGGTCCGCGTGATCGTGGATGCCGAGCGGATTGACGACGCCGAATCCAGCAAGGTC
>JANQFT010000165.1 GCA_028277685.1 Phycisphaeraceae bacterium | reverse complement strand
CTTAAGTTGGATGCTGAGGAGCGTACCGAAACAGCGACGCACGTTGTGGATGAGGTGGCTGAGGATGCACCCGCGTTCCGGCGCACCACCGTGAAGCTGCCTACGGAACTGCACAGCGCACTGAGGGATCTGGCGGGCGCGACTGGGCGCTATCAGTATCAACTGGTGGCCGAGGCACTGGAAGAATACTTGGACGTCGACGGGTCTGCCAACCACACATAGGCACCAGGGACACCAAGCAGGCACAATGCAAACAACGCAGCGGCTTGATGCCCCTGGTGCCTTGTGGCGTACTTTTCTGAAATTAACCACCAAGATAAGAGAGTGGACAGGATGAACAGGATTGCTTTGCGCAAACTATCCCGTGAATCTTGTTCATCCGATCCACTCTTTTCCTTCTTGGTGCCCTTGGTGCCTTGGTGGTTCACTCGCTCAGGCAGATTCACGATTCAACACGCGGAAGGCTTCACGTTCGCCGCGGCCCCGCAGGGGGTAGTCCTTCCGCAGCGGATGGGCGGGGTAATTTTCCCACAGCAGGATGCGGCGCAGGTCGGGATGGCCGTCGAAGCGGATGCCGAACATGTCGAACACCTCGCGTTCGTTCCATTCGGCGCCGGGCCAGATGTCGGTGACGGTGGGCAGGTGAAGGGCAGGGTCTTCTTCGATGCCGGATGTGTCGATTGTTGGATCGAGCAGCACCTTCACGAAAATGCGCCGGTTATGCTTCGTGCTGACCAGGTTGTACACCACGGCAAACCGGCCGGCCTCACCGGGATAATTCAGGTAGTCGATACCCAACACATCAGAAAGGAAGTCGTAAGCGGCATCCGGTGCGTCGCGCAGGAACATGAGTAGTTCGTGCAGCAGATCGCGCGGCACGATCACCATGGTGTGATCACGAAACGTGCCCACACGCAGGCCCTTGCCATCGAAGTGGCGTTTGAGGATATCGAGCGTGGGGTGGCGATCGGCTGTTTGTTCGGCGGTGTCGGTCATGTGCACATTAAAGCCGGGCAACTGCGGAGTTTCAAGCATCGGCTACAATACCGCCGATGCATCTTTCCTTCGTTCGATCACATGTTTTGATCCCTGCGTGTCTGATCGCCTGCGCGATGGTCAGTTGTGGCCCAAAGCGTTTCGATGACCCGGTTGCCCGCATGACCGATCGCACAGCCGGACTGAACGTGCGCTGGGCTGCAATGCGCCAGGCCGAGCGGGAAATGCCTGATTCACCCAGACGTCTGGCAACCCTGAAGCAGATGATCTGGCAGTACGGGCATGCAACGGAGTTCCGCACCTATGCCGTGGACCAACTGGTAGCCCATGATGAAGCGGACGCCCGAAACTTCCTGATCCGGCGACTGCACCTGATCAACGACTGGCTGGTGTACGAATACATCGCACAATTGGCGATCGAGCAGAACTGGCAGGATTTCACCCCCGCCATCGTGCGACGTTATGCCATCGAAGTGGACCTGTACCGTGATGAGGATCGCCCGGAACGCAGTCACCTGCAACAACTCAACCCGGGGTTGCCCGTCGAACAAATTGTCACCCATGTGTTAACGGACACATCAGATCACGTGCGCATCGGCCAGCGCGTGGCGGCGTGGCAACTACTTTGCCGGTTGATGGAGAAAGAGCAGATCATCAGCCACCTGCAGGCGCTTCCGAAGAGCAACCCACTCGTTGCCGATCTGCAGACAGCGTGGGAACAACTGCGCGTGTTGCCCCGGCAACGTGAAACGGTGATCTGGATGCAGTTGCTGCGCAGCGATGCACCGGACAGTTTCTGGCAACAGGCGCGGCGCATCGTGGCCCGGTTGAACACGGAACAATCAGCCGGATTGGAACTGCGTCATCTGCCGACGCTGATCTACGCAGCAAACAATCAATCAAAGCGTTTGAAGGCATCGCATAAAGACCTGTTCACCGATGTTTCGCGCATACTGCGGGAGCGTCAACGTCACCTGCGCGGGTCCGACATCAGCAGCACCATCGAACCCCACCCGCAAACATTACACGCAGCTAAGCAACCACTCGCATGGGCAGACCTGCTGAGCCTGCGTGTTCTGGCGGAATGGATGCGGCAACCAACCACCGTGGCCGCGCTCTTCGCGCAGGCGGATGCCGACTTTGCCGACACCACCACCGAGCACGGCGGCCTGTTGATCGCAAACACACAAGGCACGATCATTCCCACGCTGTATCCGCCAACACTTAGGCAACACGACCGCGCTTACATCGCCCCGCGGAAGTTGATTATCGATGGTCACACCGCGCTGGCGCATTACCACTTCCACGTTCATGATCACAACAACGCCGTGTTCGCCGGTCCGGGGTCAGGCGACATGAAACGCATCGCCAACACCCAACGTTTTTCCGCGCTGGTGATTACCAGCATCGATCAAAACACGCTGAACATCGACTACTACCATCACGGTGATGTGATTGTCGATCTGGGCGTGATCCATCGCCCGGCCAACCTGCGACCCTGACCATGCAAGTATTTGTGTTACTGCTGATGATCGCCTTGCTGACCGCGCGTCAGGCGGATGTGGCCCCGCCCTACGATGCGTGGTGGTTGTGGTTGGTGGTGAACCTGCCGTATGCGGGACTGGCCCTGCTAGCCGCGGCCACGGCTATGGTGGGGCACCGCGCCATGCGACGCCGACCCGGCAATGCGCCGTTCGTCTTGCGGAGTGTCGATCGCGTGTTCACCATGGCGCGCTTCGCCACGCTTGGCCTGTTCTTCATTCACCTGTTTGCGCTAGGATACCTGGGTTGGCTGCACGATCGCATTCACGTGTGGTTGCTGCTGAATGAGCTAGTCGCCCTGACCCCGCCGTTGGGGGTGATCATCATCACGTGGTGGGCTTATTATCCGATTGACCGCGAGTTGCGGCAGGCATCGCTG
>JANQFT010000115.1 GCA_028277685.1 Phycisphaeraceae bacterium | reverse complement strand
GTGCTGTTTGCGGCATACCATTTCACCGGCCCGGTTCCCTTTGAAATGATGCGCTTTGTCTTCTATACGGTGGCGGGTCTGTATCTGGCGTGGCTGTATGTGCTGCGCGGTTTCGGCATCGTGGTGGCCACCCACGCGATTTACGATCTGTTCATCGTCGCTATCGTTCACGGCCTGCTGCCGCTCGAATGAGTTACACCCCATACGCCTGCGCCAGTAGATCAACCGGGTGCACCACCTTCAATTTCATGCCGGAACGTCGGGCTTCCGATTCGATTTGCATCGCACAACCCACGTTGGCCATGACGCAGGTATCGCAGCCGGTTTCGCGAATGTTGGCTAACTTGCGATCGACCAGTTCACGCGACATCTCCGGCTCGGCAATGTTGTACGTACCCGCTGCGCCACAGCACATGTCTGATTCATTCAACGGGATGATGTCCAATCCATCAATCATGCTGAGCAACTGACGCGGGGGATCGGTAATGCCTTGCCCATGCGCGAGGTGACAGGCATCGTGGTACGTCACACGCTGGTTAATCGAGTGGCCGGGCGCAGGTGGTTCAAGCTCGACCAACAGCTCGTTGATGTCACGCATCTTTTGAGTGAATGTACCGGCACGCTCCGTCCACTCCGGTTCCTCGTGAAGCAGGAAGGCGTAGTCTTTCAGCATGGCTCCACAGCCTGCGATGTCTGTCACAATCACATCGCATCCCTCAAATGCAGCGATATTACGTTTGGCCAGCTTGATGGCGCCGTTTGGATCACCCGCGTGATGATGAATCGCTCCGCAGCATCGTTGCACGCGTGGTACGACCACCTCGCAGCCGAACGTGGTGAGCAGGGCGATGGCGTTACGGTTGGTCTGCTGGAACATGGCCTGCCCGACGCATCCACCGAAAAACCCTACGGTCATGCGTTTTTTGCCGGTGGGTGGATAGTGTTTGGCCAAACGTTTCGCCCACAATGGGCCGCCGATGGGCAGCAGTTGCTGCATCTTTTCAAGTTGTGGTGGCAACAGGCGTGCGGATATTTTCAAGGCGGCATTCCACACGCCGATCTTCTGCATCACTTTTGCCGGCAGTGTGGCCAGTTTGATGCGCCACGGCCAGGGGAAAACATGGAGCACCATCCATTGCACCAGACGACTGGCGCCTTGTGGCTTACGACTGGCGTGCAAATGTATACGCGTTTCCTCGATGAGTTCGTGGTACATCACCCCCGAAGGGCACGCCGTTTCGCAAGCGCGACAGTCCAGACATAAGTCAAGGTGACGCACAACTGAATGCCCCGGTTCCACGCGACCATCTGCCAACGCCTTCATCAGGTAAATGCGCCCGCGCGGTGAGTCGGCTTCCAATCCGTTGGTGGAATAGGTTGGGCAGGTCGGCAGGCACAGGCCGCAGTGTACGCAATCGAGCGCACGGTCATACGCACGTTGGGCCAGCGGCAGTGGGGTTGATTGAGGGGCTGAACTACTCATTCCACGGTGTACGCTTGGGGTTGAACAGACGCTTGGGATCGAGCGCCTGTGTGATGCGCTTCAACAATGTCCAGTCGGGCTGGACGGGGGCGAACGGGGCGATGGTGGGCGTATGATCCGGGCGTTGCATCCACACACGCAGGCCACCATTTTCTTGAACGTGTTGCGTGATGGCCTGGTCGGCTCGCTGTGCCTGGTCGACCGACCACTCGCCTTGCACTTCGATGATGCCATGCAGCGGCAAGGCGCTCAGGTCATGCGAAGCCAGTGACGCATCACACAGCCATTGTATGGTACGCCCCGTGATTGCAGCCGGCACAATGATTTTCACGTTTGTGTTGGAAGATCGTGCGCTGTTACCCTGATGGGTGGTGTCTGTCGTATGCGCGATATCCGGTTGATTGTCCGCGTGATTACTCAGCCACTTTTTCAAAGCAGCAAGCTGGGCGGTGCATCCCTGTTCACTTCCTGAGTATGTGATGTGTAGGCCGGGCGCAACATCGGTGTGATCCCATCGGTACTCAATCGCAACGGGAGCAGCATCGCAGGTCATCAGGGATGTGCCATGCTCGTCCAGCAGGTTTGGCTGAATGTGATTCACCGTTACATGTACGACATGCTCAGGTATGGCGAAGGTCCGTAGTGTGCATTCGGTGATCAGCCCGAAGGTGTTCATGCTGCCAATGATGAATTTGGTGACGTCGTAGCCCGCCACGTTTTTCACCGTGCGCCCGCCGACGGTAATTTCATCACCATGGGCATCGATATACCGCAGGCCCAAAAGCAGATCGCGCATCGTGCCATAGCCGGCACGCAGCGAGCCACTGCTGTTGTGCGCGATGATTTCTCCAATGGTGGCTTGTGGTGACACGCCATCAATCGGTAACCATTGGTGATGCTCGGCGAGATCGCGCTGCAAGTCAGCCAGGGGTGTGGCCGCACGCACACGCACGGTCATGTCGGCAATGTAGTGTTCGATAATGCCGGGAGCGGTATGGAGCACGGCGAATGGCTGCGGTGGGGCGTGGCCAAGGCCGTGGTATGCTTGGCCGTAATCGGCGATGGCCACACCGTCGGCAACACATTGTCGCACGGCTTCGGAAAGCTCCGTCAGGTTCCACGCCTGTATTTCACGCGCAGCACGGAGACCCTGAATGGTGGGTAAATCGGGCATGGCATCGCATTGTGGCCGGTTTACCCTCACCTGACAACTGGTCACGATGAGACAGGCTATGTCTCACTGGATGCCGCCAGCAGATTCAGACGAT
>JANQFT010000312.1 GCA_028277685.1 Phycisphaeraceae bacterium | reverse complement strand
GAACATGCCGTCGTACCAGTCGGGGTCTTTCTGGGTGAGGCGTGTGGGGTCCTCAAGAAAACTGTTCATGCTTTTTTCTGGCTTGATCACGTTTCGACCGTCCGCGGTGTACGCAGCAATCTGTTTGATCTTGGTCCACTTCTGCCTGGTCTTGCCCGAGTGACGCAACTGGAAGACGAGCTTTGTGCCATCCACAAGCCTGGGCAGTTTAAACCGCTGCATCTTCGTCTGTTTGCGATCCAGATCGGCAACGAAGATCTCGCGGCCATCGACGAAGAACGCGATCTGCTCGGGCGCGGGGAACTGTTTGGGGCGAAACAGCTTGATACCAAACTCGGCGATGGGCTGAGCCTTGTTCATCTTGACCACCACCGCACCACCATTCAAAGGTTCGACGACCGGCGCATTGCCCCCGTAGGTGATGGCAAACAGGTTCAAAGAACGGTTGCCCTTTGTTCCCTTTTGGTAAAACACTTGGTGTGGGTAACTGCTGGCGAGGCGTTTGGGTGAAGTGTAGAAATCTTGAGGCAGATCGGGGTAGAAAGGATCGGCGGGTTTGGGCCGCTGGGCGATGGGCAGCACGCGACGTTCACCATCCACCAGGAACAGCCGTTGCCACGGCGCCTGGCGTTCCGTTCGGCCGGTGCGGTGAAGTATGAACCGCTCCTGTTTAAAGTTGCTCGAAAGATTCATGTCAACATCGGCATACATGATCTGCTGCCACAACGGATTGCCACCAACGTCGTCGGCCGACATCACGGGCTTCCATCCGGTGATGGTATGCGAACCATCGATGATGGCCCGCCCCTCGCCGAACGTGCCATCGGTGTTGCCATCGAGCACAATCGGCTGACCCGATGCACCCTGTACTTCCAATGATATTTCGCCACGGTACTGCACCCCGCCCTTGAACTTCACGACATCGCCCGGCTGGAGTTTCACCGCCGCCGGCTTGCCTTGGGCGTTGCGGTCACCCGGGGCATGCTTCCAGGCGGCCCGGGGCGACTGTCCATCCGCCGAATCGTTCCCACCCTGAAAATCAATGTAATACGTGGTGGCGGAGGCATTCATTGCGATGGCGACGATGACGAAGACGAAAGCCAAGCTTTTCATGATGAAGCTTCTCGGATGGGCACAGCCGGATTGAACCGTTCAGATTCAGGCATGCAAACACGCAGCATGTCAGCACCAGCTTGAAGCAAGCGAAACCATACATAAATCAATCGTTAGATTCAACAATAATATGACCGCGTATGCCTTCGCATGCGTACGACTTGACCAGTGTATCTTGCTGTGCAAGTCGCAGGCGACAGATGGCGTATCGTTTGCGCACAGCAAGACACGCCTATGTTATCGCAGGCCCTGGAATGGAAAAAGACCTGCAATTTACCAACCGAACCAAGGCGATCGCTACTCAGCCCCCTCCCCGCAGCAAGACGCATCAGCCTTGAGGATCTGCAAAAAATTGGCAATGCTTGATGTACAGCCAATCCATATTCGAAATTTTTCGCAGGCAACCGCTTTTGTCGCCGTATGATTGAGGTTGCATGAAAAATCTTCAGCAGTAGCAGTTGGCAAAGCAAGTAATTGTCTGTAGAGTGGCGCGCTTGCTGGTACCGGCGAATGCCTGTGTCGCCGGCCGAGGCCACCATGACCGTGGTATCTCGTTGGGCTGCACCACGAGACAGGAGGTTACTCAGTACCTCAGTGGTCAGGGCGGTTGTACATGCCTGAGATAGATGCGAACGGTGGCACGGTCAAGTCGGGTCAAAGCGCCGAGGGCTTGCGAAAGGTGCTTGTGGCAGAAGATGAACACCTCATCGCCATGAGTCTTGTTGAGCAACTGGAGCGTTTGGGCTTTGAAGTTGTCGGCCCGGCTGCCAACGGCGAACAAACCGTTGAGTTTGCCAAGCAACACCAACCTCAACTCGCGCTGGTGGATATCCGCATGCCCGGCATGGACGGACTAGAGGCGGCAGGTATCCTGTTCCGACAACTGAATATCCCAGTGGTCATCATCAGTGCGTTCACGGATGAGCAGTACGTCAAACGAAGCAGCAAGATTGGCGTGTTCGGTTACATCCTCAAGCCTGTCACGGCAGATGAACTGCGCGTTTCATTGGAAGTGGCGTGGGCACTGCATTCTCAACAGGTGCAACTCACGGATGAAGTGGCCGATCTGAAAACAGCGCTTGAAGATCGCAAAGTCATCGAACGGGCCAAAGGCCTGCTGATGGATCGGCTCGGCCTGACCGAGAACGACGCCATGCGGCAACTGCAGAAGCAATCACGCAGCACCCGACAGAAACTACCCGATCTGGCACGGGCGATTCTCGCCACCAGTGAGCTGCTGGGGCAGACAAAACCCGCGAAATCTGACCAGAAATCCGCCTCGAAAATAGATTCACCTGAAAGCTAAAGCAACCCGACTATGCCAGCCGATGAATAAACCAAGCAGTGACTGGCTATGAGTGCCAGCAACATTGTTTTCCGGGGCGCGCCGTTGGGCCATGGCTGCCTACCTCAGCTACCCACGGCGTTTTTTTTAGATTGAGTTGAGCCTTACCGGGCACACACTCAAATTTGCCCCCGGAAAGCAGCGGGTATGCGTTCAGCGACTCGCTGCTTTTATTTCGCCGACACAGAGCGCAATGCTCTGCCCGTCACGTCGGCAAAACTTTCTGAAAATAAAGTCGCAGATCGACTCTAAAGCCCCCCCCACAACTCGTCCGATAAAGCCCTTATACGTGGGTCCGGATATTTACCGCAGCCATGCGACGCTAATCGCCGACTGAATGAGGGCTGCATCTTCCCGGAGGCTAATTGATCATGACGCAATCGCACTTCAACCTAATCGTCGTCGCCATCTGCATCTTCGCCACCAGCGGTTGCAACCTGGTCATCAAGCCTGCCCCCGATACCGAAACCAAGGCGGCAGCCAACACCGAAGTGAAGCCCGTGGTCGTGCAATACGCCAGCAACAACAACAGCGCCCTTGGCCTGTTCGGTGAAATGCCTGGTTCCCCGCGCTCCACCCCGGACGGAGCAGTGGACAACATGCGGCAAATCACCTTCACCCAGGAAGGCGCAGACCTCGACGTGGAAGTCGACCGCAACGGCAACTACATGGTGTTCGCTTCCACCCGGCACCGCCCCACCACCGACATCTACTATCAGAAGATTGGCGGCAACACCGTCACCCAACTCACCAGTGACCCGGCCAACGACCGCATGCCTGCGATCAGTCCCGATGGTACCCGCCTCGCATTCTGCAGTGATCGTTCCGGTTCATGGGACATTTATGTGAAAGACCTGCGTGGCGGCAAGGCGATTCAAATCACCGCCGACCCCGCCAACGAAGTCCATCCCAGTTGGTCAAAAAACGGCAATGAACTGGTGTTCAGCTCACTCGGGCGCCAAAGCGGTCAGTGGGAACTGGTCGTGGTGAATGTGGCCAACCCCGCCGAACGTCGCTTCATCGGCTACGGCTTGTTCCCCACGTTCAGCCCGAACGGCGAGAAGATTCTCTTCCAGCGTGCCCGCTTCCGTGGTACCCGCTGGTTCAGCATCTGGACGATCGATTACATGAACGGCGAAGCAATGCGGCCGACTGAAATCGCCGCCAGCGCCAACGCCGCCGCCATCAGCCCCGCATGGAGCCCCGATGGCAAACGCATCGTCTTCAGCACGGTGGTGAATCCCAGCGAAGACCCCGCCGCCCGCCCGGCCAACGCCGACATCTGGGTGGTGAATGTCGATGGCACCGGTCGCCTGCGTCTGAACGCAGACAGCTACGTGAACGTGCAGCCGACCTGGGGAGCCGATGGCAACATCTACTTCGTAAGCAACCGCAACGGGCACGACAACCTGTGGGCGGTCACCCCGGATGATGTCACGCTAGCCACCACCGTCGCGCCCAAGGCGCAAGCCGCGGCCCCGGCTGAATGAAACTGAATCACGAAGGGCGCAAAGACACGAAGGCACAAAGGGATTCATTGTTGGGCGCAGCGAAAGTAACCAGTGACAAAACAAAGAAATCCGCTTTGTGACTTTGTGACTTAGCGCCCTTCGTGATAACCGCCTTGGCAAGACAGTTGAGAACCCGTGTGAGTGGAACTCACCGTTAACAGGCAGGACGCCATGACAAGTGAAAAGGCCATGTTGACTGGGCCATTAGCTCTGGCCACGGTGGTCATCGCGTTATGCGTGACCGGTTGTGGTCCGATCGAACAGCCCAAGGTGGATTACGCGAGTCCTTATCCACAGCCGAAGCTGTGGGCGGTGATGCCCTTCCGCAATGAGTCGGGCGTGAGCATCGTCGACCACGTGCGTTTCGCTGACAAGCTGACGCAACAGCTTCAGCAGGTCGGGGGCATTCGCGCCTTGCCGGTCAACCGTGTCATCGAGGCAGCCAACAGCACCGAAATCGGCCCGATCGATTCGGTAGGCGAGGCAGTCGCGCTGATGCAAACGCTCGACGTGGACGGGCTGATTGTGGGCACGATTTCCGCGTGGGATCCTTACGAACCCCCGAAGATCGGTGCCACCATTCAGCTTTACTCCCGGCGAAACCCGGGCAGCTACAACGGGGCAGACCTGCAATCGCTCACCTATGCCGCGACTGACGGCGTGATGAGCGGCACCACCCGCCACGATCAACCCGTTGCCACCGCAGGCGGCTACTTTGACGCCGCCAACGGCAAAGTGCTGCAACGGTTGAACGACTACGCCGTCGGCCGCAGCGGGCACGAAAGCCCTGCCGGCTGGCGAGCCTATCTGCTCAACATGGACCTTTACTCGGAGTTCGTCTCGCACGAATTGATGCGGCGACTGTTCCGGGCCGAATGGCAACGTCTGACTGCCCAGCAGCAGACCGAACCCGTGCCCGCCTCGCCGGATAAACCGTAACCCCTCACCGCTCGGCGCATCCCGCCGTCCGATGAGGACAGCAAGGATGCGACCGATGCCCGCAGACACCAACTCCACCACCGAACCCCGCCAACTGGTTCTGATGAAGAAGAACCAGCGCTGGGTATTTCGCTATATGCCCGGCGAAGAGAACGTCGTCCTGCATTGGCTGGCGCAAACCGCACGCGATGAACAGACCGACTTCGACTGGTTCGACGCCGCGGTGCTCAGCCATCAGATGGGCGACCAGATGGGCGCACAACTTAAAGCCATGATGCACACATAACCACCGAAGAATGAGACGGACCACCACACTTTCCGGGGTCCAGCACTGAGCTTCACACAGGAGCACGACATGAACAGCCCGATCATTGACCAATTCCTGGAATACCTTCGCCTGGAGCGGCACTTCAGCCCGTACACGGCTCGCTGCTACGGTGCCGACCTCCGCCAGTACGCCGACTTCATGTCCGGCGACAACGGCGAAGCAACCGGTGAACAAACTGCCACCACCACGGCCGCCCCACCGGTCAGCCAGAAGATGATCGAGGCCGACGCCATTGCCGTGCGTCGCTTCCTGTCGCATCTCGACCAGTTCGAATACTCCGCCGCCACCATGGCCCGCAAGATCGCCACGCTCCGCAGTTTCTACAAGTGGCCCATGCGGCGTAACCTGGTACAGGCCAACCCCATG
>JANQFT010000613.1 GCA_028277685.1 Phycisphaeraceae bacterium | reverse complement strand
AATTCAACGGGGAGAAGCCCGCTTCATTCACGGCCACCGCGTCGATGGCAACCACTTCGGTGCCGGAGCCGGTCAGGCCGGTTTCGTCATACTCAAGTTGACCGCTGCTGAGGGTAGCGAAGTCAGCTTCGGTGATCGTGTTGTTGGTCACCGCTCCAACCACCGATGAACTGTAGGTGCTGCTGGCAGACAACGGCTCAGCAACGATGCTTGTGTAGGTGGTATTGCCAACAATTGGCGCCACCGGGTAATTCGGCAGGCCGGCCAACGCTCCCGCTTCGGTCGACCAGTTCTTGAACTTGATCGCGGCGAGATAGCCGGTGTGATCTGTACCAACCAGATCCACGGTCTGGGTCGCCACAGCAGTCTGCTGCATGCCCACGATGGCCAAAAGAACTGCCATAGGCAGCGCCTGTGTGATTCGTCGAGTCATCATCTATCGATACTCCCAAAAATAGCTCTCTAAACAGCCTATCGCGATGCACGACAGGCCTGCAGAATTTTTATTTCTCAAGCGCGGCGACGCATCACCGCACCCATGCCTAATGCCAACAGGGTCATCGTGGCCGGTTCGGGGATGACGTAGTTGCCCACGGCGTTCACCGTGCCGGTCAGGTCTGAGGTGAATGTCGAAGGGACGACACCAAAGAAGCCTGTGTCGAAGTTTTGCGTATCATTGAAAGTGAGGGCGAGCGTGTCACCACTGATGGAGAACGTGCCGTTCCAGGTGATGGGGTTGCTTGCGCCATCAAATGAGTTGTACTGGGCATCAAGCGAAACGTCGATTGAGGTCAGCACACCATTGGTGAACGTGGCGGTATCCGCGACATCCAATGCGCTGAAGGTAAACGAATTGGGCACCTCGAATAACCACAAGTCCAGTGCTGCATCGCTGATGTCGGTAGTTGCCGAACCGGATGCCCACAGGCCGGAAAGATCGATCGCGGTGACCGCAGCCACTTCGACGCCGAAGCCGCTCACAGCACCTGCATCTACGGTGATGCTGCCCACGGAGAAGGCTGCTTCACTGGGGAACAAGTCGATCGCACCGAACGGGGTGGCTGAGTTGTTGATATCATAAAGACCATCATTATCACCGGGCAGGCCGGTACCCAGGTTGATTCTGGCTTGGCTGCCGGTCACAGCATTTTCCGTGAGGCCGCCCGCAGGATCCATGCTACTGGCCAGCGAAATCACACTGCTGGCGTAGGCCGTGGAACCTAACCATAGACCGATCATCAGCGCGACACTCAACTGCATCATCTTCTGCATCTCACAAACTCCTGTCATGCTCTCGAACAGCTTTGGCGTTCCCCTCGCCGGAATCGGTTGTCCGCCACGCGACGGGCCGAATCGGTGTGCAAACCCAGCACCGCCGCGTGCGCCGTTGCGACTGAAACTCAAAACGTAACGTAGGCATCCAAATATGACAATAGTTGATAAGTCGTCTCAATCTCATCTACTATTTTCTATAAATCGTTTACCAAAAAGAGGTTGATATTGCCAAATAGTGTGCGGCCAGGCGAACTTTTTACAGGCCGTGGAACTTATTGCCTGATTGTCATGCTTCCCAATTTATATTCACTCCCTGGTTGCGACCAAAATTTGCAGGAGAACTTGCCCTGTGACCGCAGAGATCGGCCCGAGCCACAGCCGCACGAATGACGATGCTGTAGGTCTGACTTCCATCGGTCTAGGCATGATGCTATCAATGCACATCGCAACCAACCCCGGAGCAAGCATCAACCAATGTCGAAACGTGGCATGCTAACTCGCTTCGCGCTGTATGGGCTGTTCAAGAATCAGCGCTACTTCGAACCTTTCCTGGTGCTCGCGTTCCTGGATAAGGGTTTGAGCTTCTTCTTGATCGGTCTGCTCGTGGGGTTCCGCGAGTTGATTGTGAATCTGCTGGAGATTCCATCGGGCGTGATCGCGGATGTGCTTGGCCGACGCCGCGTGTTGGTGTTGGCGCATCTATCTTATGTAGTTGGCTTCAGTCTGCTTGGCGTGGGGGAACACCTTGCGTTGCTGTTTGCGGGGATGTTTGCGTTTGCGATTGGCGAGTCGTTCCGTACTGGCACGCACAAGGCCATGATCTTCGATTGGCTGAAGCGCGAGCAGCGCACCGATGAGAAGACACAAGTCTACGGCTACACCCGCTCGTGGAGCAAGACCGGTTCGGCCATCTCCGTCATCCTTGCCGCGGGCATCGTGCTGCTGACACGAAACTACGAATACACTTTTTACCTATGTGTCATTCCCTACACGCTTGGGGCGATCAATCTGTTGTTGTACCCGGTTTATCTGGAGAGCCAACAGTCTGCGAAACTCTCTACGACCGAGCTATTTAACCACTTCCGTCAGTCGTTGCGCATCGCTCGTACGGATCACCGCATGCGTCGTTTGGTGCTTCAGTCGATGGGGTTCGAGGGCGTATTTCATTCGGTGAAAGACTATCTTCAACCCGTGCTGCTCGCGATCGCCGTTCCACTCGCGGCAGACGTGGTGCTGATGGCCGACCTGGCTGAACCACAAAAAGTCGCCATCCTGGCGGCACCGGTTTATTTCCTGCTTCACGTCTGTTCCGCGATCGCAAGCCGCAACGCGCATCGGGTGGCAGACGCTGCCGGCAGTGAATTCCAAGCCATCCGTTGGATCTGGTCTGCCGCGCTGTGCGTGTTTGTGGTCATGGCGGTATGCGGATACATCGATGTGCTGCTGCCGATGATGATCGCGTTCATCGTGCTATTCATCCTGCATAACCTGTGGCGACCGATCCAAATCGGACGGTTCGAAAAGTACGGCCAGTCAATTCAAGGGGCAACGCTGCTATCTATGGAAAGCCAAGCCCGCCGTCTGGCCACGATGTTTGCTGCCCCGCTTATTGGTTTGGCCATCGATGCGGCCTCCGGTCTCGAACACGCAGGCAGCCTTTGGCCCATCGGTTTGTTCGGGCTGTTTGTCGGCATTGTATTGTTCCCCAGGCCTAGTGGAAATGAATCCGGGAACACATAGTTGCTTAATGCCACTGACGCAGATTACTGTCTGCCTGAGGGCATGGAATGGATGTGGCTCCATTCCAAAGGCACGCGCAACCCTAAAATGTGTCCCAAATGAATGGCCAAAATCCGTCAGCCTGGGATAACAACGGCAAACAACCGGGACTGCACTAACAACCCCTGACAAGGGCACTTGCGTTGCAAGACTTTGGCATGGAATGGCTTACGAATATCGCGATTCGCTAATGCCACCCTCTCCGATCAGGCGGAATTCGCTTGGAAAGCTAACATTCGGCTACCTTGCGGTCGATGTGTGTGGCGTTTGTTGGCGTTGGATACGACCTAAAGATTTGCACTCAGAATTTGTTCGCGAAGCTATCAACGATCTGTTTCGCAGGTGACGAACCCGTCTGCCCGTCGTTTTGTCAAGATCGTGTCGTACCGACCAGGTAAGTGCTGGTAGGCGTGCACCCAGTTTGTTCATGCACAAGTAGTGCTATTGGAGAGTTGAAGTTCCCCTCGTCGTGGATACGACGAGGGCAATTCCCACTTTCACATAATAAGCCATAACCACCTTTTTTGATGCAACTTATGGTTGTGCCTCAAGCGGCCTTGCTAGATATTATGTGCATCCACCTGCCCTGCCTGCTGCTCATCGTTTCAATCCGCGCCCCCGTGAGGGGGCGATCTGGCACTGGGGCGCGGGTAGTCGATGGTTCCGGGTTTCAATCCGCGCCCCCGTGAGGGGGCGATCAATAAGCAGATTCAACATACGAATGCCAAGGGTGTTTCAATCCGCGCCCCCGTGAAGGGGCGATACTGACTGCGACCCATGTCGGCGAAGCGGGTATAGTTTCAATCCGCGCCCCCGTGAGGGGGCGATCTCCAAGGTATTCCTCAAGATGTGATGGGCAAGGTTTCAATCCGCGCCCCCGTGAGGGGGCGATGCTCCACCTTCCTCTCCCGCCACAGGGCGATGGAGTTTCAATCCGCGCCCCCGTGAGGGGGCTATTCCATTGACGGGGGGTCTGGCGAGT
>JANQFT010000560.1 GCA_028277685.1 Phycisphaeraceae bacterium | reverse complement strand
CCACGGCGCTCGAGCCGATGCAACTGGCCCGGCTGATCACCGCGATCCGCAACCAATACCCGCTGGCGCGAAACTGCGAAGTGACTGTCGAGTGCCGTTTCGATGGGCTTGATGAAGACTACCTGCATCACCTGCGTGGGGCCGGTGTCAATCGGTTGAGTTTCGGCGTGCAAAGCTTCGACACCAAAGTGCGCCAAAGCGTCGGCCGCATCGCCACCAGTGATCAGCTTCTGCAGACCATCGCCATGGCGCATGTGATGGGGTTCGAAGGCATCAGCCTCGACCTGATCTACAACCTGCCTGGCCAACCCGCGGAAGCGTGGATGGCGGATGTGATGATTCTGGCCAAAGCACCGGTTACCGCTGCCAGTGTTTACGCGCTCATCCCCATGCGCGGCAGCACGATGGTCAAACAGATTGAAACCGGCAAATCCGAACCCCTCGGCGACACGCAGCACGAATACGATCTGTTCGCCACCGCCCACGATGTGCTGACCGAACGCGAGGATTGGCAACGCTTCAGCTTCCATCACTTCGGACATCGCGAACGCGAAACCAACATCTACAACAGCACCCGATCCGGCGGCATGGACACCCTCGGCATTGGCTGCGGTGCCGGCGGGGTGCTCGGGCCGCTCAGTTACATGAACCCGATGGACATCGCCAAGTACATCGACGCCCAAACCACCGACACCAGCCAAGGCGCGATGGCGTTCATGCAGCCCCCGGAAGTGTTGCCACTGGGACGGGCATATCAACTGACGGAGGGGCAAGGCATTAGCCGCCGGGAATTACTCGGTCTGCTGCCTGACTTCGAACCAGCACTTGAGAAGTTGATCGCACTAGAACTCGTCCGCACAAGTGATGATCATCTCACGCTCACCCGCGAAGGTTGTTTCTGGGGTTACAACATCACCGCGCTAATCACTGAAGCCATGTCCGAGGCTGTGGCAAATCAACAAACCACGCCACCTGTGCACGTCGGCCATCCACCGCATATCGCCAAGCATCCCGCAGGAGTCACCCAGTGTTCATCGTCATCAACAAACTGAAAGTTCAACCCGGTATGGGTGACAAACTCATAGAGCGATTCACCAAGTCGCACGGCCTGGAAGACTCGCCCGGCTTCATCCGCTTCCAACTGCTCCAACCGGTATGGGCGCCGGGCGAACTCGATCGGGATGTCTTCCTGTCGATGACCGAATGGGAATCGCGCGAAGCGTTCGAGGCATGGCTGAAAAGCGACTCGTTCAAACAGGCCCACAAAGGTGGCGACAACACCATCTTCGCCGGCCCCCCGGAAGCGATTGCGTACGAGCCCGCCGTCTCCCGTTTGCCCGATGACAAAGGTCCACGCACCAAACGCACCGCGACCAAATTATCGTTCATCAAGCAAATTGGTCTGCTTTGCCTGCTTGGCATGCTGATGCTTTTTTTCGGCGGCGTGATAAGTGGTTGCGAAGAATCGCCTGCCGCCCAGCAGTCATCCGTCACGAAAAACGCCAACGCCATCACGTTCACCGATGACACCGGTCGCACCATCTCGCTGGATAAACCCGCCGAGCGGATCGTGGCCGGCGGTTCGTTCGTGGTGGAACTGTTGATGACGCTGGACCATCCTCCTGTGCTCCGTCCGGATGTGCCGGAACGTAAAGTCCACCCGGAGTCGTGCCGGCCGATACCCACCTTTGCCATTCAGCACGGTAGTGGGCCGCAGGTTGAGTCTGTTGCCGCCGCTCGGCCGGACCTTGTCATTCTTCACAGTCGGTTCGCCCCGTTTGGAGACAACATCAGCCAGACGCTGGGCGTGCCAGTCGCGTTGCTGGAGATCAAGTCGGTCGATGACGTGGTATCAAAACTGAAGTTGTTCGGTCGGATCACGGGCAAGATGGATAAGGCGACCGCTGTCGCCACCGCGATGAAGCAGGAACTGGACACCGCGGCGACCGTATCGGCCTTAACCAGCCCGCGCGTGCTGGCGTTGTTCGGCACGCCGGAAGCGTTCTACGCCTATCGCGAAACCTCCTACCTGGGCAGCATGCTTGAACGGCTGGGGGCAGAGAACCTCGCGGCTGGCCGGCAACCCGTCACCGGACTGCGATCTGTCGCGCCGCTCGATCTGGAACAGGCCATCGGGCGATCGCCCCAGATCATCCTCGTGATTCCACATGGCCCACCGGGCATGGTGATGAAACACCTCGCCTCGCATCCTGCGTGGTCGCAAATGCAGGCGGTCCGCAATAAGCGCGTGCACATGCTCGACGAGGTGTTGTTCAGTTCGAACCCCGGTCCCCGCGCACCGCAAGCGTTACGCGAACTCAAGGAACTGTTGTATCCGAGCGCTGAATGACTACCGCCGCCTCACCCAATCTTGCTGCTGAACCGAAACGCACCCGACGCGGTGCGCGCTTGTCTGTGTTGCCGTTGGTGTTGGTGACGCTGAGTGTGCTGATCGTCCTGGGCATGCTGGTGAGTCTGGGTGTAGGCGGTCACGGCATGTCGATTGCACAAGTAATCGATGCGATTCAACTACGCTGGCAGACCGATGCCTGGGCCGATTCACCTGAAGCCACCATCGTGTGGAGCCTGCGCATGCCCCGCACGTTGCTGGCGCTGCTGGTGGGTTCTTGTCTTTCGGTATCCGGCGTCATGTTGCAGGGCATCATGCGGAATCCGCTGGCTGCGCCGGACATCATCGGCGTGACAGCTGGTGCGGGACTCGCCGCCACTGCGATGATCGTGATCGCCCCGGCTTTCGCGCTGGGTGCGAGCCTGGGAATCTTCGCGTTACCTGTGGCCGCCTTCGCCGGCGCACTGGTGACAGCACTGGTTGTGTTCGCGCTCTCCTGGCAGCCTGGCGTTGGCACATCGCCGATTCGCATGATCCTGGCCGGCGTCGCCGTCAGCGCGATGGTGGGCGGGTTC
>JANQFT010000509.1 GCA_028277685.1 Phycisphaeraceae bacterium | reverse complement strand
TCATCGATGATCGCAGCCACCACGTTCTGGCGGCGTTCGATTTCATCACGATCACGCAGCGGATAGCACAGCCATTGCCGCAACATGCGCTTGCCCATGGCCGTGCGACAGTCCTGCAGCGTGTCCAGTAATGAGCCAGCCACTTCACCGCTGCGCATGGTGCGTTCGACCTCCAGTGACCGGAGCGATACTTGATCGATGACCAGGTGAGCGGCTTGTTCAAACCTGCGGGGCGGACGTAAATGGGGCAGTCGACCCGATTCACTTCGTTGCGTTTCGAGAAGATAGTTCACCACCGCGCTGGCCGGGCCGAGTTCGGGGTCGCTTTCGCTTAAGCCGAAGCCGGACAGTGTCTTGACTTCAAACTGCTTGAGCAACGTTTCCATTGCCTCGACAGGTCGAAAATGCCACGCCGGGCGCGGCGTAAGCGGACACCCGACCAGATCAGCCACTTGCTGAACGCGCTCGGGCGGTTGGTTGTTGGCCGTCTCGACATACAACAACTCACTCGCGCCGATGCGGCCGAGTTCATCTGTGACGGAAGTTGTCGTGAGATGCCCCACGCTGAACGTGCCGGTACTCAGGTCGGCGTAGGCAAATGCTGCGTGATCATCATCAAGGAATTGCACCGCGGCGAGTGGATTCTCACGCGCTTCATCCAGCAAGGTGTCATCGGTCAGCGTGCCGGGTGTGACCAGTCGGGTGACATCACGTTTGACCACACCCTTGGCCTCGGCGGGGTCTTCCACCTGATCGCAAATCGCGACACGGTAACCTGCCTGCAGCATCCGACGCAGATAACCATCCACACTGTGGTAGGGCATGCCGGCCATCGGTATGCCTTCCGTGCGTTGGGTGAGGGTCAGGCCGAGCACTTTGGCTGCGAGTTTTGCATCGTCGTAGAACAGTTCATAGAAATCGCCCATGCGAAAAAAGAGCACGCAATCGGGGTGCTGCTCTTTAAATCGCCGATGCTGACGCATCGCAGGGGTATCGTGTGGCGAGTTAGCCATGGGTGAAGTTTCGGTTGTTGTGAGTGAGGGTGCAAGTGGCTGCGGTTCATGTTGCGATACGAAGTTGGCCGACTTAGAATACGGCGCTTGATTCGGGGCGGTAGCTCAATTGGGAGAGCGCGACGGTCGCATCGACGAGGTTGTGGGTTCGACCCCCATCCGCTCCATCCGCCTTCGCCAAGACTCCGGCGGACTTGTTCCGCCGGAGTCTTGGCGAATTTTGGTGCCCGCCGTGCCTTGGCGAAGGCGGACACATCTGACGTGGGGTTGTGATGCGTACCGTGTACCTGCTGCGAAGTATTCCTCAGCCAAAACAGACGTACATTGGCTCCACCCAAAATATAGACCAACGCTTACGCGATCATAACGCAAGGCGTACGAAACACACATCAAAGTATGCGCCTTGGACGATGGAAGTTGCGGTTTCGTTTCGTGAAGACCGTCTTGCCAATGAGTTTGAGCGTTATCTGAAATCAGGTTCTGGTCGCGCCTTCGCCAACCGCCACTTCTGGTAGTCAATGCACGCAACACAAAGACCATTCGATCCGCAATCAGACTTCACCGCCATCACCGAGTTTCTCGGCTCGCTCTATGAGCCGGGCAATCGCGATGGCAACTGGTTCTGGCCCATCTGGGAATATGCTTACACCCATGCGTGGTGCGATCGTGATTCATTTGATCGCATCGGCATCTGGGAGGCGGATGGCCGCATCGTCGCGGTGGTGACTTACGAGATGCATCTGGGCGAGGCGTTCATCAACGTTCATCCGGATTACCTTCACCTGCGCCCGGACATGCTCGAGCATGCGGAGCAGCATTTGGTCAAACAACACGACGATGGTCATCGATCCTTGTCGCTGTTCGTGCCGGACATGGATGAACCGTTCGAACGACTTGCCGCTTCGCGCGGATACACGAAAGCCGAACACGGCCATCGCCCTATGTCGGTGTTCGATATTCCTTCACCGTTTCCCTCGATCCAATTGCCTGATGGTTTCCGCCTGCAGAGTCTGGCGGATGAGAATGATCTGGTGAAGCTGGATCGTTGCTTGCACCGCGGATTCAACCATGTGGGTGAACCACCTGCTGATGGCGTGGAAGGCCGCAAGCTGATGCAGTCCGGTCCGAACTTCCGGTATGACATCAACATCGTCGCGGTCGCACCGAGCGGTGAGTACGTCTCGTTCGGCGGCATGTGGTACGACCACATTAACAAAATCGCGTATGTCGAACCGGTGGCCACCGACCCGGACTATCGTCGTCGCGGCTTGGGTCGCGCGGCGGTGCTTGAGAGTATTCGTCGCTGTGGCGAACTCGGGGCAACAGTTGCTTACGTCGGTACTGACATGCCATTTTACCTGTCGTTTGGCTTCAAAACGCTATTCACGTACGCCCGTTGGCATTGCACCTGGGAAGCGTAATGCAGAATCGGGTTGCCTTTCTATTTGAGAATTGAATATCATTAACGCATGAGAGCATTTTCACTTATTGCGTGTGTCACGTTGTTCTGCTTGTCAGGCTGTGGGAGCGATGCGGCTACTTCCAGCCGCTCGAGTGATGGCAAGCCGATCATCTGCGTGAGCATTTATCCGCTGGCGGACATCACGCAGCAGTTGGTGGGTGATGCGGCTGAAGTGATTTGTTTGCTTCCACCTGGACAGAGTCCGCACGGATATGAAATGACCGCCGACCAGGTGGCCAAACTGCACCGTGCAAAACTGCTGGTGACGGTGGGTATGGGGATGGATGCGTGGACGAATCATGCCGCCGCACATCAAAAGCAGGTGAGAGTTTTGGAGATGGCACGCGCGCTGGGCATCGAGGGGCTGCATGTGTGTGTCGATCCGAAGGACCATCATCATCACCATGATGGGCATGTTCACCAGGCGGCGGAGATCAACGGTCACCTGTGGCTGAACCATGCGCTGGTGCGTGAGTTTATCGCTCACTTTTCCGGCGAGTTATCCAGTCAACTGCCCGATTACGCCACGCAGATTCAATCGAACGCACAGACATTCTCCAATGCGCTTGATGCACTGATCGCGGATTACACCAAGTCGCTTGCACAGTCGCCACACCAGAAAATCATCACGTTCCATGATGCCTTTACAGACATGGTCAAACCCTACGGCATCACCGTCGCGGCCACGCTTACCACCTCGCAAGCGCCGGCTGCGGGGGTGACGGTGAGTTCACTTGAAGCAGCACTACAGGCGATCCGCACGCACGGCGTGAAGGTGGTCTACGCTGAGCCACAGTTCTCGCCCGATACGGCTGCATTGCTCGAGCGCGAAGCAGACGTGAAGGTGATGATGCTCGACCCGCTGGGCGACCCGCACTCGACTGATCGAAACGGTTATCTGCCCCTGATGCGTTACAATCTGAAGCAGTTAGTAAATGGTCTAAGTCAGTGAGAAGCGACTTGTCGCACGATCACACGCATCATCATGGTCACGTTTGTCACCACGGTCCACTCGGTGAGCACGATGCCCGGCACGATGTGATTTGCCTGGACGGCGTGTCGTTCGCCTATGATCGTAAAACCGTGTTGGATGATGTGACGCTGCACATTGAAGCGGGCTGTAACCTGGGTATCGTCGGGCCGAACGGTGGCGGCAAGACGACATTACTGAAAATCGTGCTGGGTCTGCTTGGTGAGTATCGCGGCAGTGTCACGGTGCTTGGTCATAAACCGCGCGAGGTCTGTCGACGCGGAAACCTGGTTGGCTACGTGCCACAACGCCACGAGTTTGAGCTGCGTTTCCCGTTGAGTGTGCGGCAAGTGGTGCGCATGGGTTTGGTCGGCAAGACCGGAATGTTCCGCGGGCACAGTGTGGAGGATCGCGCGTACGTTGAACACCTGATGGGTGAACTTGATGTGGCTGATTTTGCCGATCGCCCGATCGGTGATCTGTCCGGCGGGCAGCAGCAACGTGCATTTGTCGCCCGAGCGCTCGCAGCCAAACCGCGTGTGTTGCTGATGGATGAACCGACCGTCGGCGTCGATGTGGCGGGGCAGAAGCGCTTCGCGGAACTCATCCATCGTTTGCACGAGTTA
>JANQFT010000464.1 GCA_028277685.1 Phycisphaeraceae bacterium | reverse complement strand
GGTGAGCGTTTCGCCCATGGCCGAGTAACGACTACCAGCCGAACCGCCGCTAAGGGTGAACTGACCCTTGAATTCAACCCCACTGTTGACCCACGTGATGGTGGTGCGGTCGTCGCCGGGGTTACTGTTGGTGTTTTCGGTGACCACGGTGGGCGTGGGGTCGAATACCACCACGTTCTGTTGCGGCGCGCCGTCCACAGAAATAAAGAACGACTGTTGGAACAGTTGATCCTCACCATCGACGACCCAGTCCAAGGTCAAACGCTCGTTCTCGGTGTCGAATGTGGCGGTGGCGTTTTTGTCCGCCAGGTTGATCACGGTGGCCTGCGCCAGGCGGGTGGTACCCACAAGGGTTGCCATAGCCAGGATCATCACAGCCATTCCCTGGTAGCGTTTCACTCTTCGATCGCACATCGCTCTACCCTTTTTCGGGGCTGTGCAATCTTTCACTCGCCCGGAACGTAGCGTCCGCTCCCTTGCGGCTTGTTCGATGCCCTGACCCTCTTCGCCAGGCAACACCACTGCTAGTTCTCGTTCCGATCGATGAAAGACCGCGGTTGGTTCTCATCGCAAGGAACAACCCCACTTCAACGGGCTACGAGCCCGCCCTCGGTTGTTCCCTACCCACTAAACTCCCACATTTCACCCCTTCATCGCGGCCGCCGGTCTCATGCGACGACCGCGTCGATTCGTATTCAGGTTCAAGCCTTACGACGACGCATCAAGATCATCGTTGCCCCCAGACCCATCAGAGCCATCGATGCCGGCTCAGGAATGTCCAGGCGTTTGTCCTTGGCGATGGTGATGCTGGCACCGGCACCAATGCTCAGGTCCCATTGCAAGGCCCATGCTGCATCGCCGGGGCCGAAGCTCTGGTCACCGTCGGCCAGCACATTGGCAAGATCGTATGCACCACCGGTCAGGCTTCCGTAGAGGGTGGCCGCATCGTTCACTTCAAAGCGAATAGGTTCTTCTTGGCTGCCCACAATGGTTTCCGAAACGCCAATGGGGCCGGAGTCCGTTTGGATCGCTGCATCGAACGATGGGATGCCCGGACCAACGGGGATCGTGGCAATGTCAATGGTCGCCGTGTCGTCGCCCGCCACGCCATTGAGGTTGAAGTCGGCGAATTGGAAGAACTGAATGTTCAGCGTGCTGTTGCCATTGTTGGTGATGACAATCTCTTCTTCCATGTCAGAAGGTGCACCCGTACCGCCGGTGAGGGTGAACTTCACGGAGACGGTGAATTCAGCACCAATCGGAGTGGTGATACCATCGTGGCTATACTCGGCCGTGACCGTGTTAGGCCCGACGTTGATGATGCTGGGCGTGCTGATGGTGTCGATCGATTCATTCGATGTCATGCCATCCACGCGGTACCAGAACCATTGGCGGTTCATGTGGCTTGGGCCGCCGTCTTCAAGAATCCAGGAAGAGGCGCCGGCATCACTGTTCAGATCGATATCGACTTTGGCCTGGCCAGAGTTGATGTCACCATCAAATACGTTTGCTTGTGTGGGGGTTGCGGTCAGTTCCGCAATCAGAAGCACACCAGCCACCAAAGCCACTCTCGAAAGTACGCTGCTCATGTCTGCCCTCCGTAGGCATAGCAAAAAAGCTCGCCTGGGCAGACGTTCTGTAGCTCGCGCACAAAAAACGAGGCTAAGCTGCCCAGTCTCCTTGGCTCTCGCTCTCTATCCAAGGGGTGGACGCTCGCCTCTCTTCTTCCGCAACAAGTATTCACCACTTATGGCCAAGTGTCAAACAGTTTATGAGATTGATTTGCCAAGAAATTTTGATGCCCAACAGACGCCCATAAAGATGCGCATCACTCAGTTATTCAAGAGTTTGCGCATCGTCCTGCGTAAGAAATCACGCCCAGTCCCTGTGAGAGTTGCGCTAACATACGTGCCAGAATGCCCTTGCTGGGCATTGCGCGTGTGACATTCGTCACAGCATTTCAAAGAACAACCGCGACCCCATGGTTGGGATCGCGGTCATCACGTCACAATGCTCATCAGGCTGTTTTCGCACCGACGGTGGTGCGTTGTCACACTTGCTGGCGATGACCGCGACGTGTCATCATCAAGCCGCCGATGCCCGCCAACACCAATGTGGCCGGCTCGGGAACCATCGCAATATTCTTTTCCGCACTCAGAAGGAACGACTGACCATCCTGCAGGGTGAAGTCCCACTGGAACGCCACCGCGCCATCGCCCACCACCGGACCAGGCACGTTGTTCAACACCGCAGGCACAGGGGCTTGCAGGCGATCAAGGATCGACGGGTTGTCCGTTACCAAGCCTGCTTCGAAAGCTGTTGGCATGGGTGTGGCGCTCACCTGGGCTGCCCAGCCGGTGGGGTCGCTTTGTTGCGCGAGTGATCCACCGGTCACGATCAACGTGTCATCGCCCGGTGTTCCCGCCAGATCGAAATTCACATATTGGAACAGGCTGAACGTGACCGCACTGCCGGTGGTGTTCACCACGCTCAACAGTTCGGAAATATTCGATGATCCACTTCCGGGGGTGGTGCCACGGAGGATCAGTGTGGCCCGCGCGGTGATGCCGGTCATGGCCCACTGCAAGTCAACGCGATCGTCCTGCAGGTCGCCATTGGTGTCGCGGGAGATCACGGCCGGTGCTGTCGGCAGGGCTGCGATGTTCTGTTGTGGTGCCCCATTCACGCTGAGGAAGAACATTTGTTCTGCCATGTGACGCTGACCATCGACGGTCCAGTCGACCACCATGCGGGGATTACTGGTGTCGACGATCACGGACGAGTTCGCGTCAGCCAGATTCACCACGGTAGCGGTGGCCGTCATCGTACTTGCCAGCACCAAGGCAGCCATCATCGTGAACATCATCGCATTACGATTTCGCATGCTTACTACCCTCTCTGCACGCCGGGATGGGCGTGGGCCACAACCGTACACCGTGACCAAGGCTTGGCCAAATAGTTTCCGGCAGTTTGTCGCATGTTGCGTATTCATTACTAAACTACTTTCGAACAAATACTTACGTTGCCTTCTTCGGGTCTACTTTGCCCGCACGCCCACTTACCGGACCAGACCGACAACCGCATTTCTCTCGCTGGTTCACTCACCGGTGTAACCGGCAGAATCAGCTCAATCCGTCAGCCGCCCGCGCACCCCGCGCTCCCACATCCACTCGCGCCATCCCAAACTCTTACGCCCTGTTGATTGTTGAGAACCGGCAACCGAAGCCACCGGTCAGGTAGGTCATCACTTACGCCTGCTTGCGACGGCGCCAAACCATCATCGCGCTGCCCAATCCCATCAGCACCAGCGAAGCCGGCTCGGGGATGATGGGGTTCGGGCCGAACACCACGGCGTTGTCGATTCCGAATGCCTTGCCCTGTCCCGCCCCAAGGGTGGTGCTCCACTGCCAGGCCCAGGCGGCATCGCCAATCGGCGTCGGGCCATCGCTACCGACCGCCGCGAGGTCTGTGATCGTGCCGTTGTCCAAGCCGGTGGCGATTGAGGGACTGCCCGCCTGCACCCGAGAAGGCGCCAGGGCATTGGCCACGGTGGTTTCGGCGTAGGCACTGTTGTCTGCTTCGACTTGCGTGGCGTACTGCTTTTCCGCCGACGTGATCATCACCAATTCATCGTTCGCATCGCCACGCAGGTTGTAATCCGTGAACTGGAACAGGTGGAATTCCTGTGAGGCGCCGCTGAGATTGGTCACCACAATGTCCTGCAGCAAATCCGATCTTCCGGGGGCACCATGCACCGTGAAGGTGATCTGCAAGCTGAACGACGGCGTTTGCAGGTCATCGCGGTAATCGACAGTGATAAAATCACCGTCGATGGCCACGACGTTGATGTCGCTCAGCAGGTCGATGCGGGTGGCCGGCCCGGTTGCGCCAGCACGAACCCAGAACCAGTGGCGTTCCAGTTGGTCCTGGCCATCCACGGTCAGCGCACTCACGCCGGCCGGTCCATCGTAGTTGATGGTGGCCTGCGCACTGGGGTAGAAAAGGTCTGTCAAAGTCACCGTGGCGGCAGAAGCGCTATGCGCGAACACAGCGACACACATCACGGCAAAACTAAACGTCAGAATCTTGTACTTGCTCACGGCGGGAACCCTTCCCGGCGGCCCACCAGGAAAGCCAAGGCGCACACGATGCGTCTAAAGCTCCCCGGTTACTAAAACCGCAGGTTCACTCAGCTCTCGCCTCTCTCGTCACCACACATGCCGGGAACTGTGTCCCGGCCCGATGAATATGCCACATGAAATCCCTCGATCAATGCGATAATCGATCGTTTGGCCGCCTTTTGAACTGATAACCAAAGTCCGGACGTGAACTATTTTTGCCTATAGCCCCAAGCGCGCCCGTTTTGCCGCCCACTCCGCATTCTCGCGCTTGTTGTCCGATTTGAGCGCCTCGCCAGACTTGATCGCCTCGATTTCCAACCGCGTCAACTGCATCGCTTCAAGGTTGTAATCAAGGAACGCCTCACACGCATGCGGCACAATCGGTTGGATCAACGCATACATCGCATAGGCATACGCGCGAATCTCTTCCTGCGCGTGTTCATCCATCCGCAGACTCAGAAAGTGCAGCGTGTTGTGCAGATCGCACTTCCAATACCACTTGGTATAAACGTTCACCGGCAGACCGATGCGGGCCAGTTCCCGGGTGACGCCTTTGTCGAGTAGTTGCTCGTAGGTTTTGTATTCGCCCTCGATACGGTCCAGATAATCCAGAAACTCCTGCGCGGTGGCCGTATCGATCGGCTCGCCTTCACTGCCCTGGCGATTGCTGGTCGATTGCTGCCGTACGTTATCAACCGATGGCCGATAGAACCGATCGCTCATCACCGAATAGCGCGCCGAGTATTCATTCACGTTGGCCGTGCGATGACGGATCCACTGCCGCGCGACGAAGATCGGCATCACGCAGTGGAACTTAAGCTCCACCATTTCCAGCGGTGTCGTATGACGATGACGCACCAGGTAACGAATCAACCCGCGATCCTCGCTCACCTTCTTCGTGCCCGCGCCGTAGCTCACCCGCGCCGCCTGGACGATCGCCGAATCCGCCGTTTGCCCCTCCGGCACCAGGCGCGGCATCACATCCACCAGTGCAATCAATCCATGTTCATGCACCTTCGATTCCCACCGTGCCGCCCCGCCCATCACATCCACCAAGGGGACATCAGAAGGTTTGCGATCAATTCCGATATGCGAAACGTCAACACTCATGATGGGCATCGTACCATTTAGCGCCGCGACTTGTCGCGGGGTGTCATTCGATCGTCTCTACTGTCACCTGTGCATTGGTGTACACACACAATTCACCCGCGATCGCAAGCGCCTCACCGGCCACTTTCTCCGCATCCAGCGTGGTGTGTTTCATCAAGGCCCGAGCCGCCGCGGTGGCGTATGACCCGCCGGAACCGATGCCGATCACACCGTCGTCCGGTTCGATTACATCGCCCTGCCCGCTGATGAGCAGGCTGCACTTCGCATCCGCCACGACCATCAGCGCCTCCAACCGACGCAGCAGGCGATCGGTTCGCCACAGCTTGGCCAGTTCGATGGCCGCCTTGCGCACATTGCCGGGTGAATCCTTCAGCTTGGCTTCAAACCGTTCCATCAGCGCGAACGCATCGGCCGCGGAACCGGCGAAACCCACGAGCACGGTGTTGCTGTTGCTGCCGGTGCCGACTTCGAGTCGGCGCACCTTGTTCGCCTGCGACTTGGCCACCACATCGTTCATCGTCACCTGTCCGTCGCCCGCCATGGCCACCTTGTCATCCCGCCGCACGCAGCAGATTGTGGTTGATCGTGTTTTGCTGTTCATGTTGCTCATCCTATCAGTTCCACGCCTCGCCGCCATCTGGCTACACTGTTCGCATGACACTCGATCAGATCATCCACGATGAATCCATCCGCCAGGCGATGTTTCCCTGTGTGAAGCATCAGGTGTGTTTCGCCCATGCGGGGGTTTCGCCGCTGTCGCAAGCTGCGGTGGACGCCATGCAACACTGGTCACAACGCGCGGGCGAGGTCGGCCAGTGGAACGACGATACGCTGGGCCTGATGAAACAGGGCCGCGCCGCAGCCGCACAGTTAACCAACGCATCACCCGCTGAGATCGCCCTGCTCGGCCCGACATCGCTCGGCCTCAGCCTGATCGCCAACGGTATCGATTGGCGCGAGGGCGACCAGGTCATTTACTACCCTGATGATTACCCGGCCAACGTGTACAACTGGGCGGCCCTCACTCAGCGCGGTGTCACGCCCGTACCCATCATCACCGAACAGCCCGGGGTGATCACGTGGGACATCCTCGAACCGCTCATCACCGAACGCACCCGGCTGGTCGCACTCGCCACATGCAACTACCTCAGTGGTTATGCGATCAACTACAACACCATCGGCGCCCGCCTGCATGAGCGCGGTGTGTTGCTGTGCCTCGATGCCATCCAAACCCTTGGCGCGTTGCCGATGGACGTGGAACACGTCGACTTCCTTTCCGCCGACAGCCACAAGTGGATGCTCGGGCCCTGTGGCGCGGGCATTGTCTACATTGCCCGTCAACACTGGGAAACACTTCGCCCCACGCTGCTCGGGGCAGAGAACATCCACTCGCCAAACTTCATCGCCCAGACCGATCGCCAGTTCGTGCACGGGGCGCGCCGTTATGAACCCGGCATGCTGAACCTGCCCGGTATCGCCGGTATGACTGCGTCGATCGAGATGCTCAACCAACTCGGCATCGAAGCCATCCACGCTCGCATCGCCGAACTACGACAATACGCATTAGCCCAACTCACCCAACACGGTTGGCGCTCGTGCATCGACGAAGCGGATGACGCGCTGCGTGGCGGAATCCTTTCGGTTACCCGCGATGATGTTGACCTTGCGGACATGGAGCAGACCCTGCGCAATGCAGGCATCGTCGCCCTGCTGCGCCACGACCGCGCGGGCACCGCATACATCCGCATTGCCCCGCACTTCTATAACAGTTTCGATGAACTTGATCGCGCGATTGTACTGATGGCTGGAGATTAACCGCAGAGGCGCGGAGACGCAGAGAATACTTCTGTGGTAGACTTTTTTGTCTGTTCTCTGCGCCTCTGCGTCTCCGCGGTTTTCCCATCAGGTTTTTCCCATGGCTAAGAAACGTGTTCGTAATTCGTGCAAGGCGATCATCATCCGCGATGGCAAACTACTCGTGCAGGTAAACCAAGAAGATGGCGGCGAGCCGTGGATGATCCTGCCCGGCGGTGGTCAGCATCATGGTGAAACCATCATCGAAGCGGTGCAGCGCGAGTGCATGGAAGAGATTGCGGTTGAGGTCCATGTCAAAGGCCTGCGTTTCATGCGGGAGTACATCGGTGCGCATCACGAATTTGCCGACACCGACAGTCATCGTCATCAGTTCGAGTTCATCTTTGCCTGCACGATTGCGGACGATGCGGAACCGCGTGAAGGCGAAGTGCCGGATGATGGGCAGATCGGCATCGAGTGGATTCCACTGGAAGAACTGGATCGACACTCGTTTTATCCCAAAGCGTTGGTACCACATCTGCAGCGGCCGATACTGGATGGCGTGATCTACCTGGGTGATGCGAATTAAACATTCCCACAAACCATGTCCGAACTACTCACTTTTCTGGTCTCGGCAGTCGCCATCTCATTGAGTGGCGTGATGGCGCCCGGCCCGATCACCGCCGCGACCATGGCCAGCGGCATACGCAATCGGCACGGCGGGGCGATGGTGGCTATCGGCCACGGCATCATCGAGTTCCCGTTGATGGCGGCCATCATGTTCGGTGCGGGTGCAATCTTCCAGGCATCCGCCGCACGCATCGCCATCGGACTCATCGGGGGTGCGTTTTTGTTGTGGATGGGCGCAACGATGCTGATCGCCATGCGGAAACCCATCACCACCCATCGCACCACCGAAGGTCGACATCCCATCACCACCGGCATCATTCTCACCGTGGCCAATCCCTATTTCCTGCTGTGGTGGGCGACGATCGGTTTGGCCCTGGCCACGCAAGCCATCGAGTTGGGTGTATTTGCGTTCATCGCATTCGCCATCGTCCACTGGCTGTGCGACCTGGTGTGGATGGAATTGCTCAGCCTGCTCAGCCACGGTGGATCGAAACTGCTGGGCAAACATACCGACCGCATCATCACCCTCATCTGCGGCACCGCGTTACTGCTTTTCGGCGCTCAGTTCATTGGTGACTCGGCCGGCCAATGGTGGTTCGGCGGTTGATTCGGTTTGCATCGCCCGCCGCGCGATCTGCCGCAACATGCCCGTGAACATCACCCGGTGAATCGGCCACAGCACATACCAATACAGCAGGCCCCCTAGACCCGCGGGATCGAAGATGGCGGTTTGGCGGATCGTGGAACCATCATCTTGTTCGGTCACTTCGAACTGAAGCCACGCGCGACCGGGCAAGCGCATCTCTGCATGAAGTCGCAGTAGCTTCGGCCGTTCATACGCTTCGACGCGCCAGAAGTCGAGCGCATCACCAGGTGAGCAGTCTTCCGGGTTGCGCCTGCCGCGCCGCATGCCAGGTCCGCCGCATATCAGGTCGATCGCACCGCGAATCCGCCAAAGCAGGTGACCGTAATACCAGCCGTGTTGTCCGCCGATCTGTCGCACCGGCGCGAAAGCTTGTTCGGGTCCAACCGGCACATGTGCGCAACGCGTATCGATGATGCGTGACCCCAATTGTTGACCACCGAACCGATGCGCCGGCTTGCCCGAACTCAGAGCATCCGACCAGCGCGTCATTGCGTACGCGCGATCTTCCCGCAGTAGTGCCCGCGCCATCGCTTCCTTCACACCACGCGGCCGAATGCGGAATACCTTCAACGCTCGATCATCATTCATGTGATCATGCCCGCGAGCATCCAACACACGATCACGCTACGCAATGACCACGCGATGGTGCGCACCCAGTTCGTGCGAACCAACCGGCGGTGGGCATCGCCATCAAATCTATCTTCCAGTCTTCGATGTTCCGGTACTTGTTGTAATGCGGTGGATAACCAGATGATCAACAGTAGTCCCACGCTGGTCCACACCAACACATCACCCGGGCGAATGACCAACCATGCGACCGCGGTTGCACCTTCAGTCAGCATCGCAGGACCGACAATCCACGTGATGCGCCGCTGGTGCTGCTTCTCGAACCCCCCGAAACGATCCGCATCCACCATGTGCATCAACGGGTAATGCACCAACTGCACAAACCAGATCAAGCCGGTCATGAAGAGTGTGGCCACGATGTGCGTGATGAACACCGTGAGTTCGAATATTGGCGTGCCGCTCATCGCGCGGCTCCGCGCCCCGCAGGTTATCCCTTCAGCAGGCCCAACACTTCGTTGCGTGCAGCAGCATCACTCTTGAACACGCCACGCAACGCGCTGGTCACCATGATGCTTTCCGGCTGCGACACACCGCGCATCTTCATGCACATGTGTGACGCTTCAATGATCACCGCCACGCCACGCGCATCCAGGTGATCGATCAACGCATCGGCGACCTGGTTGGTCAATCGCTCCTGCACCTGCGGGCGACGAGCGAACACTTCAACGGTCCGGGCCAACTTGCTCAGCCCAACCACCTTGCCGCCTTTGGGCAGATAGGCCACATGGGCCTTGCCCATGAACGGTAGCAGGTGATGTTCGCACATGCTGTGAAACTGAATATCGCGCAGGGCGACGATCTCATCGCATTCCTGTTCGAACACGCGAGCCAGGTGGCGCGAGGGATCTTCAGCCAATCCGCCGAACAACTCGGCATAGGCTTTGGCTACGCGGCGTGGTGTATCCTGCAGGCCATCACGGTCCGGATTTTCCCCCACCGCCAACAGAATCTCACGCACGGCACGTTGAATGCGCGGCAGATCATATTGACCGGGCTTACCCGGTGTGGTGGTCACGGTGGGGGAATGATCGTGCGCATCGTCATCAATGCAGCACGCAGTAATCGTGCGATCGGCGATCATAACTAGAGACTCCTCATCTGACTGGTGCCCCGCAGGTTGCCACATCCCGCCGTAGCGTGACCCGCGCCATGAACAAGGCATTCTTAGACCGCACCTCCAATAAATCCACGTGATGAGACGAGTTTTCAATATGCGCGCCACTGGAAAATATCGGGATTTCTTGTTGATCTTAGTGTTTTCAGGCCGATAATGGCAAAGGTGGTTATAGGGTAATCCCCTAGATTTGTGGGTACATTCCGAGCACCCGCCGAAGTGGCTTCTCCCCCTTCCGGGAGCGGGGATGGGCAAGGCGGGGCCGGGATGAATCACGCCCGGAACTCGGGCCTCGCTATCGGGCCGGCGGCCAGATGGCGGGGAGATACGATGCTGCTCAGTCGGACCCGCACCTCCAGCGCCTCACCACTGCAGGTTAAACCTGCCAGTGGATATCCCTGCGCGCCCAAACGTCAACACAGTCACCACTGGGCGGTGGCACCAGCGTGGGACCTGATTCGTCAACTTTCCGAGCAATGCGGCCAGCAAACGCTCAGCATTCTTGAAGTCTCGTCTGGCGCAGGTGACTTGGCGATCGGTTTGGCCAAGCGTGCCAAGCGTTACGCGATGCATTGTCGGGTCGAAGCATGCGATGGTGATCTGCAATCCATCGTTGCGGGTCGATTTGCGGCAGGCGATGCAGGCGTTGATGTCGAGTTCTACCGCCACGAAGTCGCCGATAGCATCGTGCCCATGGGCTACGATGTCATCGTGGGCTGTTACGACCCCGAGACTCTGGAAGAGACCGAACAGATTCGTTTGATGCAGCACATTCATGAGTCCGCTGATCGCCTGGCCATCCTCTGCCTCAGTGAATATGGCCGACGCTCCGCCTCGCACGTGGGTGAACTGGCCGAACGAGCCGGCATGCAACAGGTTAAAATCACCCGACGCTTCCCCGGCCGGCTGATCCTCTCCAGTTCCCGCGGGTAACCCCCGAAGGAGGGGTAAAAAATGCGCCCGCATATAGCCGTGAAAACCATGGTCATGCCACAAACGTCCGAGCAGATCCGGACCTAAGCGTGTGATGCGGTGCGAGCCGTACCGGAGATCATGCGCTAGGATGCGTGACATGGATGCTACCCACGACATGCGACGCAACTATGAACTAGATACGCTGACCGAATCGGAGGCGGGCGATGATCCGATGGCCCTATTCGCCTGTTGGTTCGAACAGGCGAAACAGACGAATCGCAGAGCGTGGTTTGAAGCGAATGCGATGACGCTGGCCACCGTCGACCAGGCCGGTCAACCCGATGCGCGCATCGTGTTGTTGAAGGAACACGATGAGGATCACTTCACGTTCTACACGAACACCGCGAGCACCAAGGGGCAACAACTCGCGGAAAACGATCACGCGGCTTTGGTGTTCTACTGGGCGGAACTCGAGCGGCAAGTTCGCGTGCGCGGCCCGGTGAAGCGCATCCCCCACGAACAGGCGCAAGCCTACTTCCGGGGGCGACCGCGCGGCAGTCAACTGGGCGCAGCAGCGAGTAAACAATCGCAGCCGGTGGCGGATCGTGAAATGTTGGAATCCCGCTTGAAGGCACTGGATCAACAGCATATGAAGGCGATTCCCATGCCTGATGACTGGGGTGGATACACGCTGACGGTGCAGGCGATCGAGTTCTGGCAGGGCCGACCGAACCGGTTGCACGATCGGTTGTTGTACACGCGCGATGAGGATGGATGGGTGCGCGAACGATTGTCCCCGTAGGTGCGGCCTGTTGAAGCACGACGCACCGGGATATTGCGTCCATGCCCTTCCTGAAAGGACCTTGTAGAACATCGGCATCACGGGGTATGCTTCTGTCATGCTCGGTGGTTTATTCGTGTGCAGTGCAAAGGGGTGATGACCATGCATCTGATGTGCCATGTGCTTGCGGTGAGTAAGCGTGATGTCGACCTGGTGGGTGCGGTACTGATTTGCGCGGGTGTCGGCATGGTGATCGGCGGGGTGGTGTACGGCCTGATCGTGCAGTTGGTGAAGCGACAAGAAGGCCACGTCAGCCAACGCATGCAAGGCGTGGCGGTGGTATCCGGGCTGGTGCCGTTCATTGTGGCGCTCGCGATGGTGCCGATGTTTCTCGGCCCGGATTTTGGGACGCATGAAGACTACGCCATTCAGAAGCATGACCCTGTCACCCGCCAGCTTTCCCCGGGCGATATGGAACGCATCATGGCTTACGATCCCCATCGCAACCTGCGGCCTGCCACCAGCGCCCGAGAGCAGATCGATCGAAATTGGCGCGATGCTGAACGGAAGCGCAAGGCCAAGGAATACACGGCGGATTATCGTGAGAAATACAAAGCCCTCGATGCCCAACTTCAACGGGAGCATGAAGAGCGTATGCGGGAACAGCCTTCGCCCAAACAGCGAGGTGCAAGCCCAACTGTGAAGCGTGAGGAGCAAAGCCAGCTCAGGGCTGAGCAGGAATACCTGGCGCTACAACGTGCGAAGGCCGAGCAGCGCAAGCAGAAAGCTGCGCAGAAGCGACTTGAACGCGAGAAGGCGCGCCTGCGATCGCTGGGGCTGCCGGAGAATCTGAATGAGTTAAGCATCGACGAACTGCAGCGACTGGACGAAGAATACCGGCAGAAGCGAGACCAGGCTTCTGCTGCATTGCGCGAAGCAACACGCCAATTCCACGAAGGCAAGATTGATGCCGAGGCAAGATCCGCTGTTTCCCGTGCCTGGAGCAGCGCGGTACATGCACATCATTACCTTCAGAATTATCTGCGCAAGAAGGAGCAGGCGCAGCCGTAGGCCCAGGGCTGGGCGGCTGGGGCTTAGCGCAGCGTACCCCAGTGTGAGAATTCCTGGGGCATGGCCCTGTGGGTTGTAGCCTCAGCCACCCAATCGTTTTTGCGCACCACACCAATTTCGTCACACGGGTTGAGGGGTGTTTTTTTCGGCGGGGTCGCCTTGTTCACGCATGCGCAGGCCGAACAGGCTGCGCACGTCTTCAAGGATCATGTACAGGCTGGGGACCAGCAGCAGGGTGATGCCGGTGGCGAAGGCCACGCCGAACGCCAAACTCACTGCCATGGGAATGAGGAACTGCGCCTGCAGACTTGTTTCCAGCACCATCGGCGTGAGGCCCACGAACGTGGTCAGGGTGGTCAGCAAGATCGGCCGGAAGCGGCGTGTGCCGGAGTGTTCGAGCACTTTATCGAGCGGCCTTCCTTCGCGGCGTTCACGGTTGATCAGGTCGATCATGATCAGTGAATCGTTGACCACCACGCCGGTAAGCGCGACGATGCCGAAGAACGACATGAAGCTGATGGGCATGGGGTTCCAGATTGCGTCGAGGCTCCAGATGAACTGATCGCTGGTGATGAGCGGTTTGAACATCGGCACGAGGATATGTCCGAGCACCGCGCCGACGATGCCGAACGGGATGGCAATCATGACGATGAGTGGTTGTGAATAACTGCGGAACTGCGCGGCGAGCAACACGTAGATGGCCAACAGCGCCACGAAGAAGTTGTTGCGCAGGCTGGTCATGGCGTCGTTACGTTCGCGTTGCTCACCTTCCATGTCCCATGAGAGGTCGGGGTACTTGGCGACGAGCTGCGGCAGCACGGTGGCTTTGAGGTCTTCGTTGATTTCGGCGGTGGTGATGGCAGCCTTATCGATGTCGGCCACGACGGCGACGGCACGGCGCAGGTCGGTGCGCTGGATGGCGGCGAAGTCGCGGCCGTAGTCGATTTCCGCCACTGAGAGGAAGGGGATTT